>DYCJ01000002.1:5573-33998 GCA_019418195.1 Clostridiales bacterium
AAAGGGGCGTGGGAGCCGGAAGCGGCGGACACTGCGGCCTGCCGGGAAGAGAGGGAAGCTGCGGATGCAGGAAACCGACATGGTGAATGCGCGGACAGTCAGCAGCATGTTTACCGTCTCGCCGGGCCGACATGCCTTGCCGGTGATGTGATCGGCGACTATGCGTTCGATCATCCGCTGCAGCGCGGCGAGAGGCTTGTATTTCAGGATATGGCGATCTACACGATGGTGAAGACGAACACATTTAATGGAATGAACCTGCCGGATATCGTGCTGGAGAGGGAAGACGGGGATTGTGAGATTGTGAGGACGTTCGGGTATGAAGATTTTAAGTCGAGGCTGTGATGTGCCAGTTCGGCCATCAGGGGAAGATGAGCTGCGCTGTTATTGTAACGGTATAGAAATGCGTCTTTACTTGACAATCAATCCTCTGTGTGCTAACCTTTTTTACAGGTCAAAAGATTATGATGATCGACAAAAGCGATGACGAAGAGAGTAATCTGACGGATGTCTTACAGAGAATTCCCGTAGAGCGAGGATAGTATTTTCCGGTGCTTGTGCTGAGAGGGATGGGCGGAAAGCAGATGAACATGGCTTCTGAGCAGCGCACCGAACTATGAAAGTACTGCTTCATAGCGAGTCGCCTTGTAGATTCGAAAGAACCTCATCAACGGCGGCGACATGCATCGCACGTAAGCATCTAAAAGCCAGATGCTAAGTGCTCATAGCGAGATTGCGATGGGACCGCCCATTACAGCGGAGGAGTGCTGACAGGCACTTGCTGAGGTCTTATCCTGCGAAGGATGGACGAAGAGAAGTGGTAACACGGTTAATATCCGTCTTCTTGTTCTCAAGAGAGAGCAGGAAGGCGTTTTTTTGCGCGATACGCCCGGCAAATGCCGTGTACTGAGCGTGTTACTGAAAACGATTAGTATAAAGGGACAGGGCTAAATTTAATCTGGGACACCCTGAAGTGCGATTCGGGACGTAGTAAAACTCGAATTGACTACGTCCCCAAAGGAGGTTATTATGTCAGAAAATCAGAAACCAAAGTATTACATTACCACGGCGATTGCCTATACATCAGGCAAGCCGCATATCGGAAACACGTATGAGATCGTTCTTGCGGACGCGATCGCGCGTTACAAGAGAAGCAAGGGCTACGACGTATTCTTCCAGACCGGTACGGACGAGCACGGACAGAAGATCGAGCTGAAAGCGAATGAGGCGGGGATTACTCCGAAGGAATTCGTAGACAATGTATCCACTGAGATCAAGAGAATCTGGGATCTGATGGATACGTCTTATGACAAATTTATCCGCACAACAGACGCAGACCATGAGAAACAGGTACAAAAGATTTTTAAGAAACTCTACGATCAGGGAGATATTTATAAAGGATACTATGAAGGAATGTACTGTACACCGTGCGAGTCATTCTTTACGGAGTCACAGCTTGTGGACGGCAAATGTCCGGACTGCGGACGTGAGGTACAGCCGGCAAAAGAGGAAGCGTATTTCTTTAAAATGAGCAAATATGCGGATCGTCTGATCGAGCATATCAACACACATCCGGAATTTATCCAGCCGGTGTCCAGAAAGAACGAGATGATGAACAACTTCCTGCTTCCGGGACTGCAGGATCTGTGTGTGTCCAGAACATCATTTAAATGGGGAATTCCGGTTGACTTTGATCCGAAGCATGTAACTTATGTGTGGCTGGATGCTCTTACAAACTATATCACCGGTATCGGATATGACGCGGATGGCAGCAGTACGGAGCAGTTTGAAAAACTGTGGCCGGCAGACCTGCATCTGATCGGAAAGGATATCATCCGTTTCCATACGATCTACTGGCCGATCTTCCTGATGGCTCTGGACCTTCCGCTGCCGAAGCAGGTGTTCGGACATCCGTGGCTGCTTCAGGGTGACGGCAAGATGAGCAAGTCCAAGGGAAATGTACTCTACGCAGACGAGCTTGTTGATTTCTTCGGCGTGGATGCGGTGCGCTATTTCGTGCTCCATGAGATGCCGTTTGAGAACGATGGCGTGATCACATGGGAACTGATGGTAGAGCGTCTGAATTCCGACCTTGCAAATACACTGGGCAACCTTGTAAACCGTACGATTTCCATGACAAATAAGTACTTCGGCGGAACAGTGACGGACAAAGGTGTAGCAGAAGATGTGGATGCCGACCTTAAGGCTGTTATTGAGAATACACCGAAAGCTGTAGATGAAAAGATGGACGGCTTAAGAGTTGCTGATGCGATCACGGAAATCTTCAACCTCTTCAAGCGCTGCAATAAATATATCGATGAGACAATGCCGTGGGCACTTGCAAAAGACGAGGCGAAGAAAGACCGTCTGGAGACAGTGCTGTGGAATCTGATCCAGGGCATTTCCGCAGGAGCCGAGCTTCTGGAATCTTTCATGCCGTCAACGAGCAAAAAGATCCTCGAGCAGCTGGGCGGCGGTCATGTGACAGATAAGCCGGAAATCCTGTTCCAGAGACTTGACCTTGAGGAAGTTATGAAGAAAGTCGAGGAGCTTCACCCGCATAAGGAAGAGGCAGCAGACGGAGCGGCTCATTCTGCAGATAGTGATGCAAAAGAGGAGATAGTTATTGATATCGAGCCGAAAGATGAGATCACATTTGACCAGTTCGGAACAATGCAGTTCCAGGTGGGAGAGATCATCGCGTGCGAGGAAGTGAAGAAGTCCAAAAAACTTCTCTGCTCACAGGTGAAGATCGGAAGCCAGGTAAAACAGATCGTGTCAGGCATCAAAGCTTACTATACACCGGAAGAGATGGTGGGCAAGAAAGTCATGGTGCTTGTCAATCTGAAACCTGCAAAGCTGGCGGGAGTGCTCTCCGAAGGAATGCTTCTGTGCGCGGAAGACGCGGACGGCAATCTGTCGCTCATGGTGCCGGAGAAAGATATGCCGGCGGGGGCGGAGATCTGTTAATAATTTGCCGGGACACTGTCTGAATCAAAAAGGGACAGGGTAAATCTTGATTTGGGACGTAGTAAAATCGCATTTTACTACGTCCCAAATCGAAGTTTACCCTGTCCCTAATTCATGCAAAAGCCGTGTATTTGCTTCCGGCATCATGATACAGAACCGTATGAATTCACCATCCAGACACTGGAATGACGAGCAGTCCCGGATCATAAGCCCCGCTTTGATGCACCGCTCAAACACATCATAAGACGTGATTCCGTCCTTTGTGATTTTCACGAGCAGGAAATTGGCATATGGCTCGTAAGTTTTATAACCCGGCATCTGCGATACTGCCCGATACATCCTTTCCCGTTCCGACAGGATCAGTTCTCTCGTCCGGCTGATATATTCCTGATCTTTAAACATCTCTTCTCCGGCAAATGCGCCGATGCTGTTTAACGACCATGGAATCTGTTTTTCTTTCATCTTCCTGAGAAATTCTGCATTACCTGTAATCCCGTATCCGAACCGGATGCCCGGAGCCGCGAAGAATTTGGAGACGCCCCGCAGCACCATCAGACTGGAATATTTCCGGGTAAACGGAACTGTCGTCACCGCGCTGATATCCGGTGCGAATTCTACATAGGTCTCATCGATCATGACGAAGATATTGTGCTCGGAGCAAAATGTGAGGAGCCGTTCCATATCTTCCTTCAGGATCGCAGAAGAAGTCGGATTATTCGGGTTGCAGAGAATGAGAAAATCATAACCGTCCTTCAGCGTACGGCAGAGGTCGTCCACATCCAGATGAAAATTTTCTTCTTCCCTCAGATGATAGTATTCCTGCGTGCTTCCGGAGAAGGAAAGTTCTCTGGAATACTCGGAGTAAGTCGGACCGAGGATGAGCGTATGTTTTGGCGAGAGTGTCTCGATCAATAGTGAGATCAGCTCACTGGAGCCGTTGCCGGGCAGGATGTATCCTGCAGGAATCTGGCAGTATGCGGAAATCGTATCCCGGAGGGAAGTGTACTCCCGGTCCGGGTAGGAGGAGAGCAGCTCCAGATGTCCGGCGATGGATGCCTTGACATGCTCTGACAATCCGAGGGGATTGACGTTGGCCCCGAAGTTGATAATGTCTTCTTTCTTTAAATGATAGTATTCGCAGATCTTTTCTATGTCACTTCCGTGGAAGACAGGTTTTGTATCCATGGATCAGGCTCCTTCCTTTTATCTTTCAGTCTGGCTGTCAACTGTTAGTCTCAAATAATATCCCAAGTGTATTTGGTCCGCAGTGGCAGGAGATGGTACAGCTTGCTTTTGTTATATGGATCTCCTTGAATGGGATCGTATCTTCCACGGTTTTCTTCACCAGATCGATATAATCCTGTGGGATCCCGGAGTGTGTGATAAACAGCAGGTCCGTGTTGATGTCAGAATATCTTGCCAGTTCATCCTTTACATATTTTACGAGCACTTTGTCAAGAGAACCCCGGTACTTCTTACCCACTGCCATGCTTCCGTCCCGGTTATCCACCTGAATGCATGGTTTGAGTTTCAGCATATTTGCACCGAAAGCAGTTACGGATGAACAGCGGCCGCCTGCGCTTAAGAATGTAAGTGTGTCAAGGATAAAGCTTGCGTGGCGTCTGGAAGTTCCGCCCCGGAGTTTTTCAGCGATTGTTTCTGCATCCAGCCCTTCTTCGATCATCTTTCCGGCGGCAACGACAGTCAGCCCTGTCCCTGTGGAGAGATTGCAGCTATCTATAACGTGGACGTGCCCCAGCTCCTGAGCTGCAAGGCAGCAATTCTGGTAAGAACTGGAGAGCGCATGGCCGAGATTGACATGGATGACTTCGTATCCGTCCTCGACCCATGGGCGGAAATGTTCGATATATTCCTGCACATTTACCGCGGCTGTTTTCGGCAGCACTTTATGATCGTAGTATTCCTGATAAATTTCTTCCGGTGTGATCGTGACATTGTCCAGGTAATCTTTCCCGTTTAAATTGATGTGAAGCGGAAAATAATTGACATGATAACGTTCTTTTAATTCTTCATCCAGATCGCAGGTGCTGTCCGCGCTCAGGATGATTTTTTGCAGTGTCTGTTCTTCTGGCATTTTATACCTCCGTATATAATAGAATTCCTGCGCAGCGGCATTTACTTCCCAAGCCGGGAATTGCCGGTATCATTGCTGCACAGTAGGGCGGACCTCGTGTACGGTCCGGATTGCACTTCGTGCAATTATTATACCACGGTTTTCATTTGAGAGAAGCCGTATTTCCATCTTTTACCCCTGAACTATTGACTTTTTAAAATTTATATACTATATTATTAAAAACTTAACTATTAAGTTTTGAACAACGTCGGCTTCCCGCCGGCGAGCGAGTCTTGAAAAGAGGTGAGCAGAAATGAGATGCCAATTTTGTAATAAAGAGAGGGTAGACAGAGTTTTTTACATAAACTGGATGGGAACGGTCTATCAGGTTCCGGTCTGCGCAGACTGTCTGCAGAAAATGTGGAATCAGGCTGCTGCATCGGGCAAGACAGAGGAATTTAAGAACTACACGGGCTGGTGGCCGGGAAAACGGGATCCGAGGCATATGGGGGACCGCGCGTTTCCTGAGACTGCGGTGCCGGGACTGATCAAGAGACGCAGGCTTGCGGCTCTGAAGATACGTCTGACCGAAGCGGCCGAGACAGAGAATTATGAGGAGGCGGCAAAACTGCGGGATGATATTGCCGTGATAGAGAAAGAGGTGTGTGCACATGGAAATTAATCTGAGTATATTCAGCCAGCGGTCGATGAAAGTATTCCAGTCAGCGCTGCGTTTCGTCACACACATGGAACATGGCTTTATCGGAAGCGAGCATCTGCTGTGGGCGCTGGCATCGGACCGGGGCGCGGCAGGAAGAGCGCTGAGACGGAGCGGGCTTGAGCAGAAGCTGTTAGAGGAATATCTTCATCAGTATGATTTTGATGCAAAAGCAGAAGGAAGTTATCAGGCGGTACAGATTTCGGAAGAAGCGGAGCAGGTGCTCCATCTTGCGGAGAGAAGGGCCCATAACCATGGACACCATCAGGTAGAGCCGGAGGATCTGCTGCAGGCAATCCTGGATGCAGGAGACTGTGCAGCGTCCCAGCTTATCGTCTCGCTGAAAGCGGATCCGGATGAGATACGCAAAGATCTGGGCAGTAGTCAGCAGCCGCCTATGCTTGTGAGAAATGCATCGCCGGGAGATGTGGTGACAGGAGAAAGCGTTCCGGGAAAGACGACCGGGGAAGCTGCATATGGCGGAAATGCGCCGCAGGGCAGGATGACCGGCGATCAGGAGGAAGATGCCCCGACGGAAGAGGAAGAAGTGTCAGCGCTGGAAAAATTCGGAACTGATATGACGGAAAAAGCTTCTCAAGATGCATACGACCCGATGATCGGACGTGAAGATGTGCTGGAACGTGTAATCCAGGTGCTGTCCAGACGTACCAAGAACAATCCGGTACTTACAGGGGAGCCGGGCGTCGGTAAGACTGCCGTGGTAGAAGGACTGGCGCAGCGGATCGCGGACGGCGAGATCCCTGCAAACTTAAGAAACAAGCGCATCGTGGCCATGGACTTGGTGGGAATGCTCTCAGGTGCAAGGTTCCGGGGCGATTTTGAAGAGAGGATGAAGACATTTCTCGAAGAGGCGGAAGTCGATGGAAATGTGATCCTTTTCATCGATGAATTACATATGATCATGGGTGCAGGCGCAGGTGCAAGTGAGACGATGGACGCCGCGAATATCCTGAAACCGATCCTTGCAAGGGGCGGCCTTCAGGTGATCGGTGCCACAACCCTCAAGGAATACCGGCGGTATATTGAGAAAGATGCGGCATTTGAACGCCGCTTCCAGCCGGTGGCTGTGGAGGAGCCGGATCAGGAGGATGCCGTGCGTATCCTGATGGGCCTGAAAGGAAAATACGAATCCTATCATGGCCTTACCATTACGGATGATGCAGTCCGGGCGGCAGTGAGCCTGTCTTCCCGTTATATACAGGACAGATTTCTGCCGGATAAGGCAGTAGACCTGATGGATGAGGCGGCATCCCGGATCAAGACCCGGAGCCTGACTACACCGTCTTATCTGCTGGATCTGGAACATGAGATCAAGCGGATGGGAAAAGAGAAGAAGAAAGCTGCCGATGCGCAGGAATATGAGCGGGCAGCAGTCCTGAGAGACAGCCAGAATGCTCTTGTGAAAGAACTGACGGCAAAACAGGCAGAGTGGCAGAAAAAGCAGTGCAGGAGTGTGGAGGCAGAAGACATTGCTCAGGTTGTGGCTTCCTGGACTAAGATTCCGGTTACTATGCTCACAGAGGACGAGACAGAACAGCTCCGTACCCTTGAGTCTACACTGCACAGCCGGGTGATCGGGCAGGATGACGCGGTGAGCGCTGTGGCGAAGGCGATCCGCCGTGGCAGGACCGGAGTGGCAGATCCGGACCGTCCGGTTGGTTCATTCCTGTTCCTGGGACCGACAGGTGTAGGAAAGACAGAGCTGTGCCGGGCTATGGCTGAAGTAATGTTCCACGATGAAAATGCGATGATCCGTTTGGACATGTCGGAATATATGGAACAGTACACTGTATCCAAACTGATCGGATCTCCGCCGGGATATGTGGGATATGACGAAGGCGGACAGCTCACTGAGATGGTGCGCAAGAAACCGTACAGTATCATACTTCTCGACGAGATAGAGAAAGCTCATCCGGATGTGTGGAACACGCTGCTCCAGATCCTGGATGACGGCAGGCTTACAGATGCCCAGGGGCGTACGGTAAGTTTTAAAAATACGATTATTGTCATGACTTCTAATATCGGAGCACGGGAGATCACGGGTAAGAGTTCGCTTGGATTCGCGAGAAAAGACGAGAGCGAGGAAGAGCGCCGTGAAGAGAACATCCGCAGCCGTGTCATGGAAGCTGTGAAGATGACATTCCGTCCGGAGTTTATCAACCGGCTGGATGAAGTAATCGTGTTCCATCCGCTGAAACAGGAGGATGTGAGAAGGATCGCAGACCTTCAGATCGCGAAACTGACAGAGCGGATGGAGAAACAGGGAATTGCACTCCGCGTGGACGAGAGCGCTGTGGAGCTGCTGGCAGAGAAAGGATATGATCCTGCTTTCGGCGCAAGACCGCTGAAGCGGACAATCCAGTCTATGCTGCAGAATGCAGTGGCAGATAGTATCCTGGACGGAAAGCCGGGAGAAAACGAGGAACTGGCGGCGTCTGCTGATGGAGAGAAGATCAAAGTGGAGCGGAAGGCGCTTGTGGAAGAGAAAAGAGAATATGCGCTGACATAATCGCCGGAAGTGCCAAAAGGCACATGCCGGACTTTGGCACGTTGCCATCACAAAAAACGGGGCTGGCAGATTTGCTGTCAGTCCCGTTTTTAATGCCTCATTTTTATATTTTTCTAATTCTTTTCTTTGCCCATTGCCGTATACAGGTCGTCCAGATCATGCATCAGCTGCAGAAGCTGGCGCATATTGTCCTCTCCAAACCGGGTGAGGATCTCATCCCAGATCTCATCATATTTCTTTTTGGACTGTTCCGCGGCGGCTTTTCCTTCCGGAGTAGCGCTGATCGACACCTTACGGCGATCCTTCGGGTCAATCTCACGAGTGATATATTTCTTCTTTTCAAGTGTATTTAATATGTAAGAGATGGCAGGTTTTGAGATGTTGAGCTTCTTTTGCATCTTCGGTACGTCGAGATTCATGCACGGACACTCCCGGCAGCATGTCCCGGCTATGCTCTGAAGGATCACCATTTCATTCATCTGCATTTCACATTCTGAAGAGAGAGCTGACTCCAGCTTCCTGAAATGAACGATAGATGTAAAAAACTGTTCTCTCAAATCACTGCTCATAATTAACTCCTTAATTAGTAAATCTTTAATAAATTATACATCACCGGATTTGGTATTTCAAGGAAATACAGTAAATGAAAAAAATTCTCAAATTTGCAACGTTTTTGAGAATTATTATTGACAAGAGTATCAAAATCATGGTATATCAGAATATGCTGTTTGGTTAGCAAACGCTAACTAAAGGTGCTGATTCCTAACGGAATATGGTACAGAAATAATGATTTCAAGAAAGGAACGTATAACATGAAAAATCAGAAAAAGAATCCCCTGAGGATCATGTGGCTGCTTTTTGGATTTCTGGCTATGGGGATCGGCGCCGTGGGAGTCGTGCTGCCGGTGCTCCCGACAACACCTTTCCTGCTTCTGGCATCTTTCTGCCTGGCAAAAGGATCTGAAAGATTCCACAGGTGGTTTACAGGAACGAAGCTGTATAAAAAACATTTGGAAAGTTTTGTGGAGAACCGCTCTATGACTTTGAAGACAAAATTCAGCCTGCTCATTCCTGCTTCCTGTATGCTGATCCTGGCATTTCTGGCGATGCAGAATGTGTATGGCAGGGCGTTTATCCTTTTTCTGATCCTGTTCAAATACGTGTATTTCTTTACAAAGATACACACGATTCCGACAGGCCAGACCAATATACCTGAGGCGGAATAAATGAAAGATATCGATAAAAAGAGGAGAAAAGAACAGTACGTGGCGGGTGAAATGATCCGTTTGTATTGCAGAAAGAATCATAAAGGAACTGCCAGAAAGAAGGATCAGCTGTGTCCGGACTGTCAAGTGCTCTTTGACTATGCCAGACTGCGCAGCGAGAAATGCCCGTTTATGGAGAATAAGACTTTCTGCAGCAACTGCAGAGTCCATTGCTACAAACCGGAAATGCGCGAGAAGATCCGGCAGGTGATGCGGTTTTCCGGACCGCGGATGCTGCTTTATCACCCGGCCCTTGCCGTCTGGCATGTGGTGTGCAGCGTAAGAGAGAAGAAAAAGCAGAAGTAAGAGAGGATATTATGATCAAGAAACGACTCGTGGAACTCTTATCCCACGCAAAGAAATATATCATTTATCAGGTTATCTGGCAGTGGCTGGCCCTGCTCTGTCAGGTCATTATGATCTACAGTGCATCCATACTTCTGGAGACTGCGCTGTTTTGGGAGGTAACACCCCGGGCGGCTGCTTACTACGGCGGAATGGTAATTGTGGCGCTCATCCTGCGGTTTGTCTGTGACAGGCAGGCATCCCATGCATCCTACCGTGCGAGTGTGGATGTGAAGAGAATCTTAAGGGATAAGATCTACAGCAAGCTGCTCCGTCTGGGGGCAGCCTACAGGGAAAAAGTGACTACATCTGAAGTGGTCCAGATGGCAGCAGAAGGAGTGGAGCAGCTGGAGACCTATTTCGGGAAATATCTCTCACAGCTCTTCTACAGCCTGCTGGCGCCGGTGACATTGTTTGTCATCCTGTCCTTTGTAAACTGGCAGGCAAGCCTTGTCCTGCTGATCTGTGTCCCCCTGATCCCTGTTTCCATTGTTGCGGTCCAGAAGATTGCAAAGAAACTTCTGAATAAATACTGGGGTATCTATACGGAGCTGGGCGACAGTTTCCTCGAGAACCTGCAGGGACTGACCACACTGAAGATTTATCGCTCAGACGAGAAAAAGGCGGAAGAGATGGATGAGGAATCCCAGCGGTTCCGGCAGATCACCATGAAGGTGCTGACCATGCAGCTCAATTCCACCAGTGTCATGGACATTATCGCCTATGGAGGCGCTGCGGTGGGGATGATCGTGACGCTCACTCAGTTTATGAAGGGAAATTTAAGCGTTCACGGAGCGCTGATGCTGATCCTTCTGGCATCGGAATTCTTCATTCCGCTGCGTCTTCTGGGATCGTTCTTCCACATTGCCATGAACGGGATGGCGGCAAGTGACAAGATCTTTGCGCTGCTCGACCTGCCGGAGCCGGAGGAAAAGTCACAGATCCTGAACGGGACAGAGATGGATATAGAGTTCTCGGATGTGCATTTCTCCTACGAAGAAGACAGAGAGATATTAAAGGGAGTCAATATGGAATTCCCGGCAGGAAGCTTCACGTCGATCGTAGGAACTTCAGGCTGTGGCAAGAGTACGACTGCGTCGATCCTTATGGGAAGAAATAAAGGCTATCAGGGAAGTGTGACGATCGAGGGAAAAGAACTTTCAGAAATACAGGAAAACAGCCTTATGGATCAGATCACCATGGTCAGTCATAACAGCTATCTTTTCAAAGGAACTGTGGCAGATAACCTGCGGATGGGAAACCCGGACGCAACGGAAGAAGAGATGAGGAAAGCCCTCGAGAAGGTGAATTTGTGGGGCTTCCTGCAGGCACAGCAGGGAACCGCTACACCGGTCATGGAGAAAGGAGGAAACTTCTCCGGCGGTCAGTGTCAGAGACTTGCCATTGCCCGGGCGCTCCTCCACGATACTCCGGTCTATATCTTTGACGAGGCGACCTCGAATATTGATGCAGAAAGTGAAGAAATGATCATGGATGTGATCCATAAGCTGGCAGAGACAAAGACGATCATTCTGATCTCACACCGTCTTGCAAATGTAGTGGAGTCGGATCAGATCTATATGATGAAGGAAGGCTGTATCGCAGAAGCAGGAACCCATGAAAAGCTGATGGAACAGAATGGAGATTATGCGAATCTGTACCAGTCCCAGATGGAACTGGAGCAGTACGGAAAGGAGGCAACGGCATGAGCGGAGAAATGAATCAAGAAGCAGCAGGTATGAAGACGTCTGAGACACCTGTAACCGGAAGGCGCAGCGGTATCCATATCATGGGACAGCTTATCGGACTTGTAAAGCCTCTCCTTCCGGTGATGATCCTTGCCATTGTGCTCGGTACAGTCGGATATCTGTGTGCCATCTTTCTTACGATCCTGGCGGGATATGGTCTGATGCACATCCTGTTGGAGCCGGTCATGGAGGCCCTTGGGCTGAGTTTTGCTTCTTCGGGAGCCGGGATGCTTTTGAGGATGGAACCGCAGACTTTATTTATCGCGCTGGTCGTGATGGCGGTGATGCGGGGAATCCTGCATTATGGAGAACAGTACTGCAACCACTTCATTGCATTTAAGCTGCTGGCGATCATCCGGCATAAAGTATTTGCTACACTTCGGAAGCTCTGCCCGGCGAAACTGGAAGGCCGGGACAAGGGAAATCTGATCTCTGTCATTACCTCGGACATCGAGCTCCTGGAAGTCTTTTATGCCCATACAATCTCGCCTATTGCTATTGCAGTATTGACGTCCCTTGTAATGATCTTATTTCTCGGACAGATCTCGCCTGCTGCGGCGGTTCTTGCACTGGCAGGTTATCTGGTGGTCGGCGCCGTGATTCCGCTGTTCTTTGGAAGCAGAGGAGCGGATCAGGGAATGGAATTCCGGAACGGGTTCGGTGATCTGAACAGCTTTATCCTCGACTCGCTGAGAGGGCTGGACGAGACGATCCAGTACCGTCAGGGAGAAAAGAGAAGGAAAGAGATGGCGGAACGCTCAGACCGGCTCGGTGAAGTGCAGAGAGGACTGAACCGTTTGGAAGCCTCCCAGAGATCCGTGACTAATCTGATGATCCTTCTGTTCTCCTTTGCTATGCTGTTCCTGATGATCGTACTGAGGCGGGCGGGAAGCGTAGATCTTACCGGTATGTTGGTGGGAACCATTGCCATGATGGGCTCCTTCGGTCCGGTGACAGCCCTTGCCAGCCTGTCCAATAATCTGAATCAGACACTGGCAAGCGGAGAAAGAGTGCTGTCCATCCTGGAGGAAGAACCCAAGGTTGAGGAGGTGGAAGGCAAGGCGAGCGTTTCCTTTACCGATGCAGAGGTGAATGGTGTTGATTTCGCATATGAAGAAGAACAGATTTTGAAGGACTACTCTATCCGGATCCCGAAGGGAAAAGTTGTCGGCATCCACGGAGCCAGCGGTTCCGGGAAGTCTACCCTGCTGAAACTCCTGATGCGGTTCTGGGATGTACAGGGCGGACAGGTCATGATCTCGGGACGGGATGTGCGGGGAATCAATACCTCTGACCTGCGTGAGATGGAAGCCTATGTGACTCAGGAAACAGTCCTGTTCCATGATTCCATTGCAAACAATATCGCCATAGGGAAGACCGGTGCGTCAAGAGAAGAAATCATGGAGGCTGCAAAGAAAGCGTCTATCCACGACTTCATCATGACGCTGCCGAAAGGATATGACACGGAAGTCGGAGAACTGGGCGATACACTGTCCGGCGGAGAGAAACAGAGGATCGGGATCGCCAGGGCGTTCCTACATGACGCGACCTTTATCCTGCTGGATGAGCCCACCAGCAATCTGGATTCACTGAACGAGGGCATCATCCTGAAGTCCCTGAAAGAAGGAAAAGGGGACAAGACCGTACTGCTTGTGTCACACAGGAAATCGACAATGAATCTGGCGGATGTTGTGTACGAGATGGATAACGGGAGGATTTCATAGGAATCGGGCAGCCTTCAGTGTGGAAGGATATTAGCCGTCTGTATTCATATTAATGATCTCTTTCGCAGTTCCGATCAGTCGGCCTGCAGTCTGGGGGATATCGGCTTGCTCACAGGCAGAAGCGCTGAGCGAGAAGACGGTGCTGTTTTCCTCATCGACCCAGACCACATGCGGAATACAGCCGGAAATACTGTCATCGCTTCCTTCGTTGTAACTGATAACTGTTCCGATCTGTATGGTTATCCCTTTGTATTCTTCAGTCCGGCAGCTGCCGGGCAGAAGATGCTCGGGCGACCAGACATTTTCTGAATTCAAGTTAAAGCAGTATTGATATAGAGCGTCTTTTGTACTTCCAAAAGCCAGTGATTTAGCATCGTCAGTCCCATAGTCCACGGAATACCATCGGTAAGCCGGTGTGATGAGAGCTTCCAGATAACTGGTCCCATGCGGAACGACATATCCGGTGGTAATGTTACAGAAGGCGTTTCCGTCCAGCGATTCCGGAATGGTGATCCCCAGTTCATCAGATATAGTCTCTGCCTTGCTGAAGTCTCCGGAGTGAGATGCCCAGGCTCCGTAATCCACTTCTGTTGTGGCGGCGATCACAGTACAGCCTGCCAGCAGGAAGACGCCGGCGAATAGACCGGCAATTCTTCTGTGCTGAATAAATTGGAATCTGCTGACATTCTTCTGTCTCGCTGCTCTTTTAATTGCACGTTCGTAACGTTTCTTAGTCGCTGCGACGGTCATTCCGGTGATGTGTGCAATTTCTTTATGAGAAAAACCACCGATGAATTTCAGTGAAATGATTTCCTGTTCTTGTTTTGTCAGGGGAGAGATCATTTCTATAAATGTCCGGTTCCAGTCGGGTTCGGCAGGAATGTCCGGGAGCAAGACGGACATTGCTTATGAGCAGTTGTACAAATGTATCCTGCAGTACATCTTCCGACAAATGAGGATCATGAGTCATCGACAGGATATATCGGAAAATTCCGTTTTTATATTGCTCATACCAACTGTAGACCAGATTTTCATCCACCGGCGTTCACCTCCCTTCTGTATGATAAACGAATGAGACTCCGGAAATGCGACATTTGTTTTGTCTTAAATCTCAATATACAGATCCGAAATCTTACTGATATATCTGGAAGTATACTACCGGTTGGTTATTTCTGGGGAGAATTATTTGAAAATGACGATTTTGTAGGAAATGCGTAAAATAAAAATGACGATTTTGTAGTAAATTCGATTTGTGAAACACTTCTGAACGATATTCTGCTAAGTGTCAATCTGGGATATTTGTATGAAAACATAGCAACTCAGATGCTGAATGCAAACGGATAAAGATATGTTGATGCTTCCTGTCTATATGGTGCCCTTTTTATAGGAAGCCGGGCAGGAACTAATTTGAACATTGTAAATATGTAACAGGCTGGCAGTTTAACTGACAGCCTGTTTCAATTTAAATTCCAGTTTAACGACAACCGGCTGTTTTCATCTGTCTTTAAACGCCTGTAATCTTTCATGATATATAACTGGAACTCAGGGGAAATCCATGTGGCAAAGGACATAGCAATATCACTGTGTGCGTATGTGCCGTCATAGCGTCCAGCTTTTGAGACAATGCCAATGGCATTGGTCGCGTTTATCCATTTTTTGGGCGACATAGTAAATGCGTTTGCTCCTGCCTGTTTTTTAACCCCCTCGAATTCGAGGGGGTAAAAACTGGGATTGTGAAGTTTTTCCCATTTTGACTATTACTTCTCCTTATTCGTAAAATGTTCCATTTCCGCTCTGTATTTCATCAGACGGAGTAAATAATCCGGCAATTCTCGTTTCTCCGTTTCCCAATCTTGGACCGTTCGATACGGAATACCATAATATTCACAAAATTCAGCTCGATTCATACCCATTTGTTCCCGTAATTCTTTTACTTTTCTTCCTCTGTTCATTTTTCAATCCCCAACTTCGAATTAACGCATTGCGTTAATAGAATAATACAATGAAAGCATATTTTTGTCAACAGCAGGAAATCAAATACTAAAAATGTGTTAGAGCAAGTTGAAATAGAAACATGACAGAAATTTCTATAATGCTCTGAAAAGATTTGATATACTGAAAACATTGAGACAGATATACATTCCTGTTTATGAAGGAGAACGTTTATGTTGAATATTTATCTGGGGAAGATGGACGAAGCGATTTATTATCCCCCAACATATTTTGATAATAGATATGAAGATGAGTGGATCACGGAAGAACTGTCAGTTGAGATGATCAGGGATGTGGACCGTTCGGCAGTGGTCAGCAGCTATCTGATAGAAAGTCCTGTCCTGGGGCCTATTTCCGTAAAGGAGTTATCAGGCGGGGTTAAAACGTTGATGTTGATGGCTTTTGATGATTCTGGAAAGATTTTTAATGCGTCTGCATGCGACGATAACTGTGCTAAGTGGATTTTAAAGATTATGTAGATATTGCAGGGGAATATGTATAGGTGAGAGTGTATGAAGGGGAAGCATAGCGCTTGCCGATAATTCTTACCGCATTGTTTTTTTCAAGTCGTCCGTCTGCCGTGCAGCAGTTCGAACCGCCCCTGCGGGACGCTTCTCGCTGTATGGCGTCCGCCATATAGCAGAATTACCGATAGCTGTCACTTGCAAGCAAGCTTGCGTGACACCTATCGCAATTTTACCGCATTGGTTTTTCCACGCCGTCCGTCTGCCGTGCAGCAGTTCGAACCGCCCCTGCGGGACGCTTCTCACTGTATGGCGTCCGCCATATAGCAGAATTACCGTTAGCTGTCACTTGCAAGCGAGCTTGCGTGACACCTATCGCAATTTTACCGCATTGGGTTTTCTAGCCGTCCGTCTGCCATGCAGCAGCTCGAATCCACTGCTGCGCAGTTACTTCTCGCTGTATGGCGTCCGCCATATAGCAGAATTACCGTTAGCTGTCACTTGCAAGCGAGCTTGCGTGACACCTATCGCTAATTCTTACTGCATGGCAGACTATTAACATATCCTCGGCAGTTGCATGCCGGTTAGTTTGGCGAGGATTCTTCTGCCGCCGATAGGGGTTTTGAGGAGGACTTTGCCGGGCATGTCTTCAGTTACGGTGCCGATCCGGGCGGCATTCTCTCCGCCGGGGATTTTTTTAATTGCATCAATGACTGCTTCGGCGGCTTCCGGAGCGCATACCGCGAGCATCCGTCCTTCGCAGGCGCAGTAAAGCGGATCGAGGCCGAGCATATCGCAGGCGGCTTCCACTGCGGGATCGACGGGGAGGGCTGTCTCATCCAGTTCGATGGAGAACGGCATTTGCTCTGTGAATTCATTGAGTGTGGTGGCGACTCCGCCTCTGGTGGGATCGCGCAGGATACGGATCGAAGCGGACAAATCAGTCGATTCTGCGGTCATACCGGCGGCTTCAAGGGCAGCCGCGCTGATCTTGTGCAGCGGCTGGCAGTCGGAGACGAGCGGACTGTCTTCGCGGAGCAGACCGGAGCGTGCCATCATGACGGCGGCGCCGTGACAGCCGCTAGTACCGCTGACGAGAACGGCGTCCCCCGGACGGATGGCAGACTTCCCGGGAAGGACGGCCTGCTGGAAACCGATACCGGCAGTGTTGATATAGATCCCGTCACCTTTTCCGGAATCTACGACTTTGGTGTCGCCTGTCACGATGGATACGCCTGCTTGTTTCGCCTCATCTGCGATCGAGGATACGATGCTTTTAAAATCAGAGAAAGAAAAGCCCTCTTCTAATATAAAAGACAGGCTGAGGTATTTCGGAATTCCGCCGGCCATACACAGATCGTTCACTGTTCCGCAGACAGATAGTTTTCCAATATCTCCGCCAGGGAATTTCCACGGGGAAACGACAAAGCTGTCTGTTGAAAATACCAGCTTATCACTGCCACCCAGGATGGCACCGTCACCAAGCTGAGAGAGCGCTGCATTGTCAAATGCGGGCAGCAGGATCGATTCGATCAGCTCCGAGGTCTTTAAACCGCCGCTTCCATAATCAAGAGTAATTCTGTCATCTTTTATTCTGTCATTCATGGTCATTACCTCTGTTTCCTTATCGTTCATGTTTATCCATACTGATATGCCGCGGCACAGGCGCCCTCACCGGAAACCATACACGGTCCCACGGGATTATCCGGAGAGCAGCCGTTTTTGAACAGCGGACATTCTGCAGGACGCAGGACGCCCCGTATGACCTGGGCACATCGGCATCCGGGTATCTCTTTTTCCTCTGCCGGGGAAAGAGAGAACTTCTTCATGGCATCCCACCCTGCGTATTCATCCCGGATTGCATATCCGCTGTCCGGGATTTGTCCGAGCCCTCGCCAGTCTGATCCTGCGG
Organism: Clostridiales bacterium; assembly: GCA_019418195.1. Taxonomy (GTDB): domain Bacteria; phylum Bacillota; class Clostridia; order Lachnospirales; family Lachnospiraceae; genus Mediterraneibacter. Next base: position 23,316 of record DYCJ01000002.1, read on the forward strand.
GAAAGAATACCCGCTCCATTAGCGCCATGGCGGCAGGGTTTCCATTCTGCCGCACAAGCCGGGTATATTCATTTTTTAATTCTGGCGTCCCCTGTGCGAGCATCTCCGTCAGCTCCAGGATGGAATACAGGAGATCTCCGGGCTCGAACCCGCTTACTACACCTGGCAGGCGGTAATCTTTCGGGAGAAAGGAAAAGCCGTCAGCTCCGATGATTGCGGCCACGTGTCCGGGACAAAGAAATCCGTTTACTGCAAAGTCGTCAGACTCGATAAGAGAACGGATGGCCGGTTCTGTTCTTTTTAACAGGCACAGCACGGAGAAGTTTTTCACGCCTCGGGCGGCTGCCTCGAGGATGCACGCGGCGGTTCCGGGAGCGGTGGTCTCGAAGCCGGCTCCGAGGAAAATGACTTCGGTGTCAGGGTGCTCTTCTGCAATTTTGACCGCATCCATAGGAGAGTAGACAGATTCTACTTTGCCGCCATCGGCGCGGCGTGCCAGAAGGCTGTCCCCCTGTGCAGATCCAGGAACCCGCAAAAGATCTCCGTAACTTGTGATCAGTATGCCTGGTCTCTGGGAGAGCTCCAGGATCATATCGATCATATTTGAAGGGGTGACGCAGACCGGGCAGCCAGGACCGGAGAGAAGCTGTACATTTTCCGGCAGTATGCTTTTGATCCCGCTGCGGGCAATTGCCATGGTGTGTGTCCCGCAGATTTCCATCAGACGGACGGGGCCGGTCTTATCGCTGTACTCTCTGATCTTATCAAGAAGCAGAGGTACATCCTTGGGATTTTTAAAATAGCTGTCATAGAGCATTTTTTATCTCCTCCAGAAGTTCCATGTTTTCCAGCGCTTCTTCTTCTGACATTTTTTCAATGGCAAATCCGGCATGCACCATGACATAATCACCGGGCTGGGCGTCCGTGATAAAGTCGATGCGGATATCCTGCGTGAGTCCGCCTGCTTCACACTGCGCCAGAGAGCCGTCTATTTTGCTGATCTTCATAGGCATTGCTAAACACATAAGTTATGATCCTCTTTTCTTCCTATATAATAATCCAGTGACTAAAGCGCTTCCTGCTCTTCAGCCATCATAGTCCGTCTATGACCGGCGATGGCGAGCTGGCCTAACGCGATGCCCTCATCGTTTGCGGATACCTGATGATGAGTATACACCGTAAATCCGTTCTCTTCCAGCAGGGAAGTAATACCATGCAGGAGAAAACGGTTCTGGAAGACCCCGCCGGAGAGGACGACAGGGAGTCTGTCGGGATTCAGTGCTATGCACTGCTCCGCTGCCATGCAGACAAGCGTTGCCATAAAGCGCAGGGCAAGAAGGTGCGTGTCCTTATGATGGTTCAGATCGTCTGTAAGACTGCGGATCATGGGACGTGTGTCAAAGACACGCACCCCGTCTTCTTCATAAAATGTGACAGGCCAGGAGAGTGCCTGCAGGGATAAATCTGCAGACAACTGTTCCGGCGTCTCAGCTGGGGAGAGAGCTTCCACAAGAGCGGCTCCTTCCCCCTCGTAGTCAATCTCAGAGCGGGTCAGAATGAGGGCGCAGACTCCGTCGAACAGCCGTCCGATGCTGCTGGCCGCAGGGACAGACTGCGGTGATGTTTCCATCAGACCGGATAACATCCGGCATTTTTCCTCTGCCAGAGGAATGCGGGAAAAGTCCCGGATTCCCGCGTCTGTTACAAGCGAGAGCGCGATCCTGCCGATCTCACGGACTGCACGGTCGCCGCCGGGCAGAAGTATTGGCCGGACAGAGCCGGCACGTTGGAAGTTTTCGTAATCTCCGATAAAAAATTCTCCACCCCATATCGTTCCGTCTGTCCCCAGACCGGTGCCGTCCCAGATGATCCCGAAGCAGGATCCGCTCAGATTATTGTCCGCCATGCAGGACGCCATGTGTGCCCAATGGTGCTGGATCTGGAGGAGCGGAACGTGATCTGACGCAGCGCGCCGTTTCGCTTCGCCGGTGGACAGATAGTCTGGGTGCAGGTCACAGACATAGAGGGCGGGTTTCAGCCGAAAGAGCCTTTCGTAAGTCTGCATTGCCTTTGTGTAGTGCTCAAATGTCTCGGCATTCTTCAGATCACCGATGTAAGGGCTTAAGAAAATATGGGATTCCCGGCCCAGTGCAAAGGAGGCTTTCTGTTCGGCGCCCAGGGCAAATATGCCGTCGGCGGATACTCTAACCGATAATCGCAATTCCAGCGGTCGGGGAGCATAACCCCGGCTCCTGCGCAGGAAATAGGGGCGTCCCTGCCATTCGGCTATTAAAGAATCATCGCACCGGTTTGCGATCCTGCGGTTGTGCAGCAGGAAACCGTCTGCTACGTCTGCAAGTGTATTCAGCGCGGCTTCGTTATCTGTAAGCACGGGACAGCCCGGTATATTTCCACTCGTCATGACAAGAATGTCCGGTCCGCCGTAAGCACCGTCAAGGAGCAGCGTGTGAAGAGGCGTATAGGGCAGCATCACACCGAGCCTTGCGCTGAAACTGAGGGCATCGAATACCCGGGTACTCTGTGAGTCCGGAGAGTCCTGTAAGTCCTGCGCCTCCAGGCTGCTCTTCCGTTTTGCGAGAAGGACGATCGGACGTGCGGGACTTGTCAGAAGATTCTCTTCTTCAGGCGTGATCTCGCAGATCCGGCGTGCCGCTTCAAGAGAACGACACATGACAGCCAGTGGTTTCTCTGCCCTGTGCTTGCGTCTGCGCAGCCTGCATACGGCATCCGGATCCAGCGCATCACAGGCGAGATGGATGCCGCCGATGCCTTTGACAGCAAGGATGCCGCCGGCTGCAAGGAGCTCCTGAGAGCGGCGGAATGCATCGTCACCGCTGACAGGCGGCGAAGAAGAGGCCGGCAGTACAGAAGAATATTCTGCCCTTTTTGAAGCTTCAATATAGAAGACTTCCGGCCCGCACTCCGGGCAGCAGTCGGGCTGGGCATGGTATCTTCGATCGCTGATATCGGAATATTCATCTGCACAGTCTTTGCACATGGAAAATTCTTTCATCACAGTACGCGCCCGGTCATAGGGAAGCGCCTCGATGATGGTATATCTTGGCCCGCAATTCGTACAGTTGATAAAAGGGTAACGGTATCTGCGGTCCGAAGGGCTGCAGAGCTCGGCTTCACACTCGGGACATGTGGCAATATCGGGGGATATGAGAGTGGAGCCTGTACGTATGCGGCTGCCGCGTATTGTAAAGCGGTCAAATGTTCCGGTGCGCTGCGACGTATCCGAAGAAGTTTCTGTAATTTCTGTCCTGACTGCTTCAATCTGTGCCATAGGCGGCGGCGAAGATTTCAGCTCTGTGACGAAATGCTCCAGGTCTTCCGGATCTCCCTCCAGTATGCCTTCCAGTCCTGCGGAGGTGTTGCGTACCCAGCCGCAGATATGGTGCCGTGCTGCAAGGCGGTGAAGAAAAGGGCGAAAGCCTACACCCTGTACGATTCCTTCGACTTCAATATGAACGGTCCTCATGACTGTGCTTTCCTGGCATGCTCTGCGATAAACTCCGCGAGTCCGTCTATGCCATCCCCGCTGCGGCTGCTGACCTTAAAGAGCGGAGCCTTCGGATTGACGGTTTCATAGTTGGCGCTTACCCGTGCTTCGTCGAAGTCAAAGTAAGGTATCATATCGTATTTATTAAGGACAAGGCAGTCTGTATCGGTGAACATAAGAGGATACTTTTCTACCTTATCATCACCTTCCGGAATGCTCAGGAGAGTGATGCGCAGGGACTCGCCGATGCGGAACTCTGCGGGACATACAAGGTTTCCGATATTTTCCACAAAGATGACGTCCAGGTCATCGAGGGGAAGTTCGGGAAGGATATGCTGAATGCTCATTGCTTCGATGTGACATGCGCCATCGGTGTTGAGCTGAACGGCGGGAATCCCGAGAGATGCGATACGCTCCGCATCCACCTGTCCGGCGATATCGCCCTCGATGACACCGATGCGGAAGTCTTCTTTTAAGCGGTTGATGAGAGCGGTGATAAGGCTCGTCTTACCAGCTCCCGGACTGCCCATCACATTGATCATACAGATATGCCGGGCGGCAAGAACCGCCTTTACTTCCTCGCTTACATCTTCATTCCAGTCCATTACCTGATGCAGTACTTTGATCTCCATCTATGTCTACCTCCAAGCTTTTGATATAAAATTCTTTTCCTGACAGGAGCCTGAGCCTCATACTCCCGCAATGAGGACATTGCAGGTGATGCGGGGTGATCTCTCCGTCTTTCCCACAGTCCATACAGTGTACTTTGACGGGAAGTGTCTCCGATTCAATGCGGGCTCCTTCTGCGATCGTGCCCTCTGCGAGCATGTCGAGATAGATCTGGATACAGTCCGGGACGATCCCGCGGAGCTGTCCGATACACAGCCGTATGACCCGGATCCTGGATGCGTTCTGCGCCTGTGCCTCCCGAATGCAGTCGTTGAGTATATGTTCTGTTATGCTCAGCTCATGCATGATGTGTCCTCCTGTAAAAGATTCACTATTTGGACAGACTTCATTTGTGCATTATATGGCTATATGTACAACTGTCCATTGCTCATTTTAGCACATTTTTAGCAGAATTAAACATAAAAATCGCAATCAGCTATTGTAAAATCAGTGAATCGGGATTATAAATAAATAGGTAGAGAGTGAGTGAAAGGAGGATTACGATAATGATACCATTACTGATCGGAATTCCGGCAGTGCTGGCGGTGCTTTTCCAGTTGATCAGAAATGAGAAAGCAAGAGGGTATGTCGTCTATGCAGGTGCCGGTATTATTATGCTCACCACGGTTATTTTTATCGTCCGCTGGATTACCGGCGGGGCACACATATGGATGTTGTATCCTGAGACAGAACTGATCGATCACCTGATGACGGCGGGGGATATTTTCCTGATGTGCCTGATCATCTATCTGAGTGTGAAGCACGGGAAAGTGCTGCCGATCATTCTGTCGGTTGTACAGACAGCGGTCGTACTGTACACAGAATTCACCGTGGAGGTGAAAGAAGGGCCACACATGATGGTGGACTGGCTTACGATCCTTATGTGCATCATCATCGCATTTATCGGAGGTTTTATCTGCATTTACACAGTGGGATATATGAAGGGCTATCACGCGCATCATAAAGATGTGAAAGACAGACAGCCGTTCTTTTTCTCTATGCTGTTTTTATTCCTCGCGGCCATGTTCGGACTGGTGCTTTCCCAGAATCTGATCTGGATCTATTTCTTCTGGGAGATCACAAGTGTTATATCTTTCCTGATGATCGGATATACGAAAACAGATGAAGCGGTAAACAACAGTTTCTGCGCTTTATGGATGAACCTGCTCGGGGGTCTGGGATTCGCTGTGGCGATCGCTCTTATGGCGAATCTCCACGGGACGCTCCAGCTCCTTGAAGTGGTCAATATCGGTGCATTGCTGCCGCTGATGTGCCTTTCTCTGGCAGGACTTACAAAGTCCGCGCAGCTCCCGTTTTCCACATGGCTGCTGGGCGCCATGGTAGCGCCGACGCCGTCAAGTGCACTGTTACATAGCGCAACGATGGTCAAAGCAGGTGTATATCTGCTGATCCGTATTTCACCGGCGCTTGAAGGTAATCTGGTGGGGATCATCGTCTCCAGTATCGGCGGACTTACATTTATCATGGCAAGTATGATGGCGATCGCACAGAATGACGCCAAGAAAGTACTGGCTTTTTCTACTATATCGAATCTGGGACTTATCGTTGCATGTTCCGGTATCGGTGTGGAAGAAACGGTATGGGCAGCCGTATTCCTTATGATCTTCCATGCAGTCAGCAAGTCCATGCTTTTCCAGTCGGTGGGAGCTACGGAGAACACGCTGGGATCCAGGGATATCGAAAATATGCACGGCCTGATCATAACAGTCCCAAAGCTTGCCTATATCATGGGAATCGGAATTGCCGGTATGTATCTGGCACCGTTCGGAATGCTCATTTCTAAATGGGTTGCACTCAAGTCATTTGTGGATTCCGGCAATGTGGTGCTGGTGCTCTTTATTGCATACGGCAGTGCTACGACTATGTTTTATTGGACAAAATGGCTGGCCAAGCTGCTTTGTTTCCATATACCGAGAGAACCGGTGAAAGATGTGACGCGCAAGGACGAATATGTATCTATGTTCTTCCATGCGGTGACAATGATCCTGCTCTGTCTGCTTCTGCCACTGGTTGCGATCGGGGTGGTGAACCCGATCGTGAGGGAGCTGTTCGGAAATTCAACGGACGTGCTCTCCATGAGCGTACTTACAACAATGGCGATCATGCTCGTTTCTATATTTATCGTACCGGTCGCCATGTTCTTTATCAGCAGGCGGTCCCACAGAGAAATCGTTCCTATTTATATGAACGGTATCAATGAGGGGGACAACCGTTTCTTTATGAACAGTTACGGAAAGAAAGAGCATCTGTACCTGAGCAACTGGTATCTGCGTTTTGAATTCGGGCGCAGGCATCTGCGTATACCGTCGATCATTATGGCGGCAGCGGTACTCGTTGTCGGATTCTGTCTTGTTATAGGAGGTGTGTCATGGTAAAAGTGGTATTTGTTCTGGCTTATCTGATCCTGGCACCATTCCTTGGAGCGCTCCTGGACGGAGTGGACCGCATTATAAGCGCAAGGATGCAGCGGAGAAAGGGACCGGGGCTGCTTCAGCCGTTTTATGATCTGGGAAAACTTTTTTCCAAAGAGATGATCGCGGTCAACGATGTCCAGTTCCTTCTGAACCTGAGCTATCTCGTGATCCTGATGATAGCCGGCTGCATGCTCTTTGCGGGAGCTGACCTGTTGATGGTGCTCTTTATCCTGAGTACCGCGGATATGTTCCTTATCATGGCGGCTTCCAGTGACTCTTCGCCTTATGCGAACATGGGAGCCAGCAGGGAAATGCTTCAGATGATGGCTTATGAGCCGCTTACTCTTCTCATTGCAGTAGGATTCTATCTGACGACAGGTTCTTTCCAGGTGTCAGATATCATCCGTGCAGATACGAGCGCGGTTCTGTGGATGCCGGGACTCCTGGTCGGCTTTATGTTTACTGCAGCGATCAAGTTCAGAAAATCTCCTTTCGACCTCTCGACGAGCCATCATGCCCATCAGGAGATGGTGAAAGGGCTGACGACGGAAATGTCCGGCACTACCCTTGCCATTATGAATATAGCGGAATATTATGAGATGGTGCTGCTGTTCGGGATTTTCAGCCTGTTCTTCATCAACAGTACGTGGTGGAGCTGGATCGTGGCAATACTGATCTGCGGCGTGATATTCTTTATGGAAACACTGTGGGACAATATCAGTGCCCGTGTGAAATGGAAGACACTTCTCTACAGCTGCTGGGTGGTAACTCTGGTAGCCGGCGGGGTGAATATACTGATCCTTATGTTGGACAAGTGAGCAGGAGGCAGATAAATTATGAATAAAGTATCAAAATCACCGTGGCTGCTCCACTATGATGCCAGCAGCTGTAACGGATGTGACATTGAAGTCCTTGACTGTCTTACACCGAAATACGATATCGAACGCTTCGGCATCATCAATACAGGAGACCCGTTCCAGGCGGATATACTCCTGATCACAGGCGGCGTGAACAGCCAGACAGAGAGTGTGGTAAAACAGATCTACAGCCAGATGCCGGAACCAAAAGTCGTGGTGGCAGTCGGAATCTGTGCCTGTACGGGCGGTGTATTTAAGGAATGTTATAATATCAAAGGCGGGATCGACACCGTGATCCCGGTAGACGTATACGTGCCCGGCTGCGCTGCGCGTCCGGAGTCCATTATCGACGGAGTCGTCAAGGCTCTGGAGATACTCGACGCAAAACAGGCAGCAATGGCTAAAGACGGGAGGTGACGGAGATGGAATTTAAGAATGAGATCAGAAAGATCACTGCAGCTGAATTCTTCCCTGCCGTTGTGCATATGAAGACAGAGAACTGGCGCCTGGTCCAGATCTGTGCTTCCTGCATTGAAGGCGGATATGAGATGAGCTATTCCTTCTGCCTGAGATATGATATGGTGACATTGAGGCTGGAAGTGGAGGAAGATGAAGAAGTGGCCAGCATAACGCAGATCTATCCCTGCGCATTTCTTCAGGAAAACGAGGCGGAACAATTATTTGGTGTGAAGATCAAGACGATCAAGCCGGACTATAAGGACAAGCTATACCGGATCGATGTAGAGACACCGTTTAAGAAGAAGGAGTAGGAAAAGATGGCAAAGAGAAGTATAGTACCTTTTGGTCCTCAGCATCCTGTACTGCCGGAGCCGGTGCATCTGGATCTGGTGCTTGAGGATGAGACTGTGGTACAGGCGGTTCCGAGTATCGGCTATATCCACAGAGGACTAGAGAAACTTGTAGATAAGAGAGACTTTAAACAATATTCATATATTGCGGAGCGTATATGCGGTATCTGCAGCTGCGGCCACGGACTGGGTTACTGTATGGCTGTGGAAGAAGTGATGGGCGTGGAAGTGCCGGAACGTGCGAATTATCTGCGCGCGATCTGGGTGGAGATGAGCCGTATCCACAGCCATCTGCTCTGGCTCGGACTCCTGGCGGACGCCATGGGATTCGAGAGTTTGTTTATGGAGAGCTGGAGACTGCGTGAGAAGATCCTCGACATGTTTGACGAAACAGCCGGCGGCAGGATCATCCACTCTGTCAATCAGGTGGGCGGTGTACAGAAAGATATGGATCATATGATGCTCCATCATCTGCTGGAGGCTGTAAAAGATATCGAGAGTGACATAAAACCTGTGGTTGATACATTTCTCCAGGATTACACGGTGCAGAGCCGTCTGAAAGGAGCAGGCGTCCTGAAGAAAGAAGACGCGGTCGCCCTTGGTGCGGTCGGTCCGATGTTAAGAGCCAGCGGAGTCGAGTATGACGTCCGTATGCTTGGCTACGGAGCATATAAAGATCTGACAGTGAAGCCGATCACCTCAACTGACGGAGACTGCTACGGGCGCTGCGAGGTAAGGCTGAAGGAACTGTTCCAGTCCTTTGATCTGATCCGGGAGGCAATCGGGAAAATCCCCGCGGGAGATATCAGTGTACCGGTGAAGGGGAATCCGAATGGCGAATATTTCATGCGGATCGAGCAGCCCAGAGGCGAAGCAATCTATTATGTAAAAGGTAACGGAACAAAATATCTGGACCGTTTTCGTCTGCGTACACCGACGACAAGCAATATCCCTCCGATGGTAGAGATCCTGAAAGGATGTCAGCTGGCGGATGTACCGATCCTGATCCTGACGATCGATCCGTGCGTAAGCTGTACGGAACGCTAGGCAGAAAGGAGCAGCAGTATGGAAAAGACAAGAATGTTTACATTTGCCGGAAGGGTGATCAAGAACCTCTTCAAAAAACCGGCGACAACCCAGTATCCTTTTGAGCCTGTGGAATATCCGGAGCGGATGCGGGGACATATCCGCATAGAGATAGAGAACTGTATTTCATGCGGATTGTGCATGCGGTCATGTCCCTCCCAGGCGATCCGGGTGGACCGGAAAGCAGGGACGTGGACGATCGAACGCTTTGACTGTGTACAGTGCGGTTTCTGCGTGGCAACATGCCCGAAGAAATGTCTGTTTATGGAAAAAGGTTATACAGAGCCGGATATCCTGAAGAAGAGTGAGACATTTACCAAGCCGAAGGAAGAGAAGAAAGAGACTGCGGCCGCAGCAGGCGGCAAGCCTGTGATGGATGCAGAGAAGTGTGTTTACTGTACACTCTGCGCGAAAAAATGTCCGCAGGAAGCGATCCATGTGGAGAGAAAAGAAAAGATCTGGAAGCTGGATGAGGAGAAATGCGTGGAGTGCGGTATCTGCGCGGGGGCTTGTCCGAAGAAGGCGATAGAACTGAAAGGGTAAGCGAAGACTCAGTGCTTATGAAAAATATATTGAATAAAACAAAATGCAGCGCAAAAGGTTTGCGTTGCATTTTGTTTGAAACGCAAATATAATTTCAATAGATAAGCAATATAGTCAGCGACGATAATACAGTTGCAAAAATATGTACAGGAGGTCCTCATCCATGAATAAACTCGCAGTCATTTTCCCGGGAGTCGGATACCACACGGACAAGCCGCTCCTATACTACAGCAAGAAAATCGCGTCTCAGAACGGATACGAGATCGTCGAAGTGCCATACGGAAAGTTCCCCAAGGGAGTAAAAGGTTCCAGGGAAAAGATGGAAAAAGCGTTTTTCAGCGCAGTGGAGCAGGCGGAAGAAATCTTAAAAGACGTGGATTTTTCTCTATATGACGACATCCTGTTTATCTCGAAGAGTGTGGGTACTGCGGTTTCGGCAGCTTACGGAGGGAAACATCATCTGAAAACGAGAAACATCTATTACACGCCGGTAGAAGCATCTTTCCAATTTATGACACAGCCGGGAATTGTATTCACCGGGACAAAAGACTCATGGGTGGATCATGAAGCCATAAAAGAAGGATGTAAGAAAGGCGGATTTCCGCTGCATGTTATTGAGGATGCAAACCATTCGCTGGAGACAGGCGATGTGATGACAGATCTGGAGAATCTGCGGGAAATCATGGCGGTTACGGAGATGTATGTCAGCTAAAGCTGACCCGAATCCCGCGTCAAGACTCGTGAGCGAGTCTTGAAAT
>DYCJ01000020.1:0-1025 GCA_019418195.1 Clostridiales bacterium
GACGTATCAGACGGAGCATGTCTCGATCGCGAGTCTGCCGGGGATGAGGGAGAGAACGATCGTGATCAACGGATTTTCCAAGGGGTTTGCCATGACAGGATGGCGGCTCGGCTACTGTTGCGGACCGGAGAAGATCATAGAGCAGATGACCAAGCTCCATCAGTTCGCTATCATGTGTGCTCCTACGACGAGCCAGTATGCGGCGGTCGAGGGCTTGAGAAACTGCGGACATGAAGTGGAGGAAATGCGGCAGTCTTACAACCAGAGGCGGCGGTTTCTCATGCATGAGTTTAAGCGGATGGGGCTGGAATGTTTTGAGCCGTTCGGAGCTTTTTATGTGTTTCCGAGTATAAAGGAATTCGGTATGAGTTCAGAAGAATTTGCCACGCGTCTTTTACAGGAGGAAAAAGTGGCTGTTGTTCCGGGAACTGCGTTCGGAGAATGCGGAGAAGGATTCCTTCGGATTTCATATGCATATTCTCTGGAAGACCTAAAGGAAGCACTTGGACGGGTGGAAAGATTTATTACCCGGCTCAGAGAGAAAAGGAATTCTGCCGGGATATCTGAGATGAGCGGGAAGACAGAAAAATGACAGGAGATAAGAGCAATGCTTAATATCGTACTTCTTGAGCCGGAAATCCCGGCCAATACAGGAAACATAGGACGAACATGTGTGGCCTCCGGTACACGCCTCCATTTGATCGGGCCGCTGGGTTTCAGTCTCAGTGAAAAGGCGTTAAAGCGTGCAGGGATGGATTACTGGAAAAATCTGGATGTTACAACTTATATAGACTATCAGGATTTTCTGGAGAAGAATCCTGGCGTAAAGATTTATATGGCGACAACGAAAGCTCACAGAGTCTACACCGAAGTCTCTTATGAAGAAGGATGCTACATCATGTTCGGCAAGGAGAGTGCGGGGATACCCGAGGAAATCCTTGTACAGAATGAAGAAAACTGCATCCGTATCCCGATGATGGAAGAAATCCGGTCACTGAACCTTGGCAATTCCGTAGCCATCGTGC
>DYCJ01000020.1:1035-2208 GCA_019418195.1 Clostridiales bacterium
CTGTATGAGGCTCTGCGGCAGAACAGGTTTGCGGGGATGGAAAAGGCTGGGCAGCTGCACAGACTTTCGTGGAAGTGATCTGTGATATTATAAATCCATATATAAAAATAAAAAAGGACTCCGGCTATGTGATAAAACTATTATCCGCACAGCCGGAGTAAATTTTTTGCCTGTAAATACATAATATATTCAGGTGTACTAATGATTAGTTATAAAACGAGCTGATAAATGTTTTGAATAATCATAAAGTATGTTATATAATGGTCACAAGGTCGTGTTAAGATAGTGCTAAAAACCATTTTCTGTATGATGCAGGAAGGAATGGAAAAACTAAGAAAACAGAATCGATCCGGGAAGGTGGTGGATAAAATATGGTAGAAGATACGATCAGAACGATCCGCGATACTGAAAAACAGGCACATGAAATCGTGGAGGATGCCCGCAGGGAGAGCGAACACATTATGAAAGATGCACAGGAACGCGCGAAAGAACTCAGAGAGGAAATCATTAAGAAAGCGCAGGATGAAGCTGCAGCTGAGATTGAGAGCGCGAGAATGGCGGGAGCAGAGAAAGAGAGCAGCGCGAAAGCCGCATATGAGGCTGAGACAGCAAAGCTCAGGACTTCTGCCGGAGAGAAAGAAAAAGAAGCGGTGGAGATGGTGATCTCACTGCTCGCTTGATGGAAAGCATATCGGTTCAGCACGTGCCTGACAGCTGAATTGTTATAAAAAGCAGAAGTAAAGGAGGGATAGATAAATGGCGGTACTTAAGATGCAGAGAATCAGCATCTGCGCCTTAAAGAAAGACCGTAAAGCGATCCTTGAAAAGCTCCAGAGTCTGGGAACCCTTGAAGTGGATCATATTCTGGATGAAGATGAAGATTTTCACCGGATGGATACTGCGGGAAAGAAGCAGGGATTTGAGAAGGCGTCTGCATCCGTGGATCAGGCACTGGACATCCTTGAGCGATATGCTCCAGAGGAAAAATCCATGTTTGCAGCCCTTGAGGGGAAGAAACTGATTTCCGCGGAAGAAGGGATGAAAGTTCAGGATGAACGGCGTGATCTTTTAAGGACGGCGAAACAGATCTATGATCTGGACCGGGAGCATGCAGAGCAGCTCGCTTCCGTTACAAAGCTGACAAACAGCATTGAGAGCCTGACGCCCTGGCTT
>DYCJ01000020.1:2218-15835 GCA_019418195.1 Clostridiales bacterium
GGATGTTCCGCTTCAAGCGTCGGAGACTGACCGGACGGTCTTTTTTCCGGGCACGATGCCCGGCAGCATGACAGTGGAAAAAGTATATGAGATTCTTGCAGAGAAAGCTCCGGACGCGGAAAGCGCGGATGTGCATATCGTTTCACGGGAGCAGAGCACGGTCTATCTGGCAGTGATCTGCCTGAAAGAAGACGCAGGGGCAGTGGAAGACGCACTCAGGAGCGGAGGATTTGCCAGACCGTCACAGACGTGGGAGGAAGCACCCGCACGTCAGAAAGAGAAACTGGAACAGCAGATCTCGGAATACAGAGAAAAGATATCGGAGATCGAAGAGAAGATAAAAGCACTTGCATCAGAAAGAGACAGACTGAAGATCGTAGCAGATTACTACAGAGTCCGCGCCGATAAGTATGAAGTGCTCGGAACGCTGCCCCAGTCAGAGCGGACATTTGTCATCAGCGGATATATACCGGAGGCTGTGGCGGACAAAGTTGCGGACGGTCTGATGGAAAAGTATGACTGTATGGTAGATGTCGAAGAGTTAAAAGAAGACGAGGAGCCGCCGGTCATTTTGAAAAACAACCCGTTCTCCGCCAATATGGAGGGCGTTGTGGAGTCTTACGGACTCCCGGTAAAAGGAGAGATCGATCCGACGACTATTATGTCATTCTTCTATGTATTCTTTTTCGGTATGATGTTGTCGGATGCGGCGTATGGAGTGATCGTAGCTGTTGTATGCGGGATCCTGGTGGTGAAATTTCCAAGGATGTCTCCGGGAATGAAGAAGTCATTAAAACTCTTTTTCTATTGTGGGCTTTCAACGATCGTCTGGGGGGTTCTGTTTGGCGGATATTTCGGAAATATTGTAGATATTGTCTCGGCGAAATTCTTCGGGACGACAATCACACCGCCGGCGCTGTGGTTTGTTCCCCTTAATGAGCCGATGAAACTTTTACTGTATTCCCTGCTCTTTGGAGTGATCCACCTGTTTACGGGACTGGCGATAAAAGGTTATCTTTGTATCCGGGACGGAAAGATCATGGATTTCTTCTGTGATGTGGTACTCTGGTTCATGCTCCTGACCGGACTGCTCCTGATGCTGCTTCCGAGCGACCTCTTCGCATCGATCGCGCAGATGGAGATCGTATTTCCGGAATGGCTTAACACTCTGGCAAAGGCACTTGCGATTATCGGAGCTGTGGGAATCGTTCTTATGTCAGGGCGTTCGAATAAGAATCCGGCACTTCGGATTGCATTGGGCGCATACGATCTTTACAATATTACAGGCTGGTTAAGCGATGTGCTTTCCTATTCACGTCTGCTGGCTCTGGGCCTTGCGACAGGGGTCATCGCTTCGGTCATCAACCAGATGGGCAGCATGCTGCCGAACAATGTGATCGGGATCATTTTCTTTATCCTGATCTTTATCGTCGGACACGCAATGAATCTGGCGATCAATCTGCTGGGCGCGTATGTACACACAAACCGCCTGCAGTTCGTAGAATTTTTTGGAAAGTTTTATGAGGGCGGCGGACGGCCGTTTAACCCATTCAGAGAAAATACAAAATATGCAGAGATTAAGGAGGAAACTTTATCATGAGTGAATTAGGAATTGTATATGCATTACTTGGAGCGGCTGTCGCTGTTCTTCTGTCAGGTACAGGTTCTGCCATTGGTGTCGGCATCGCAGGCCAGGCTGCTTCGGGAGTTGTGACCGAAGATCCCAGCAAGTTTGCAAAAGTACTGATCATCCAGCTCCTTCCGGGTACACAGGGGCTGTACGGACTTCTGATCGGATTTATCACACTGTCCAAGATCGGCGTACTCGGTGGCGGCCTTGCAGATCTTTCTGTTCAGACAGGACTTCTCATCCTGGCGGCGTGTCTGCCGATTGGTGTGGTAGGGCTCCTTTCGGCGATCGCCCAGGGAAAGACTGCTGCGGCTGCTATCGGTATTGTTGCAAAGAAACCGGATCAGTTCGGTAAGGCTATGCTTTTTCCTGCGATGGTTGAGACGTATGCGATCCTCGCACTGCTGATCTCTTTCCTGTCTGTCAGTGGTATTCAGGTATAAGAATAAGAAGGAGAGCGAGGAAATGAGTGGACTGGATAAAATGAAAGCCCGGATTCTCGAAGAGGCGCAGAGCACTGCGCGGGAGATCACCGGCAAGGCTGAGGCAGACGCCGAAGCGGCAGTACAGGCCGCAAAAGAGTCAGCCGAAGCCGAGGCGGCAAAGATCCTTGAGCGTGCGAAGCGTGACGCGGCAGATTACGGAGTGCGCGTAGATTCCTCGATGGACATGCAGAGGAAGCAGGCTGTCCTTGCCGCGAAGCAGGAAGTGATCGGCGGCGTGCTTGAGAAAGCGTACGACGCAGTGATGGATCTGGACGATGAGAAATATTTTGAAATGCTTGAAAAGCTGCTTGAGAAACACGCTCTTGCTGAGGATGGTATGATCTGCTTCTCGGCAAAAGATCTGGAGCGTATGCCTCAGGGATTCCCGGAGAAGATCAGGCATATCGCCGCATCAAAAGGCGGAAGCCTGACTCTTTCAGAAAAACCGGAGAAAGTGGACGGCGGATTCCTGCTTGTCTACGGCGGCATTGAAGAAAACTGCACCATCAGGGCAGTGTTTGACTCGAAGAGAGAAGAATTATCAGATCAGGTGAACAGACTGCTGTTCGGATAAAGCGCAGATGTTAGGAGGGTTAACTTGAGTAATACAAAATATACTTATGCGGTCGCGCGCATCCGCGCACTGGAAGTATCCCTGTTCTCAGATGCATTTATCGAGCAGCTCTTAGCGTGCAAGAGCGCGGAGCAGGTCCTGCAGTCCGTAGTCGAAAAGGGCTGGGGCGATATGGACACCGGGCATGATGCGGAAGCTGTATTAAAGCGTGAGGAAGAGAAGGCATGGGAAGTCATCCGTGACGTAGCGCCGGATATGAGCGTCTTTGACGTGCTCTCTTACCCGAAGCTGTACCACAATCTGAAGGCTGCGGTCAAAGAGGTGTGCACGGGAGTGAAGAATCCGGCCATGTTCTATGACGACTGCCCGATCCCCGGCGAGGAGATGTATCAGATCATAGAGAGTCGGGAATTCTCCCGTCTCCCCGGCAATATGTCCCGGACGGCGCAGGAGGCACTGGATGCGCTCCTTCACACAGGAGACGGACAGCTCTGCGATATCATCGTGGACAGGTCGGCACTTGAAGCCATCGAAGAAGCGGGGAAGAAGTCGGGGGAACCGATCATAGAGAACTATGCGGACACGACAGTTGCCATCGCGGATATCAAGATTGCCGTGCGTTCCCAGAAGACAGGGAAGAGTGCGGATTTCATGAGAAGCGCCATGGCGGAGTGCGATAGTTTAAGCCTTGATCAGCTTATCCGCGCGGCGCTCTCAGGCGCAGAGGAGATCGCCCAGTATCTCGAGGGCACATCCTACGCCGGCGGAGCTGACGCTTTGAGAGAGTCACCGTCTGCATTTGAGCGCTGGTGCGACAACCGCATGATCGAGACATTGAGATCTCAGAAATATGAGACATTTTCTGTCGGCCCCCTGTTGGGCTATCTGATCGCAAGAGAGAATGAGATTAAGACAGTTCGGATCATTCTGACCGGCAAACAAAATGGTTTTACGGATGAGGCGATCCGGGAAAGGATAAGGGAGATGTATGTATAAGATTGCAGTGGTAGGCGATTACGACAGTATTTACGGTTTCGCCACATTGGGGCTTAGCATCTGCCCTGTGAGGGACCGGGAGGAAATACGTGACAGACTCCGCAGCCTTGTGGAGGAGGATTATGGGATCATCTACATCACGGAAGCTGCGGCAGCCGAAGTGAGTGATGAACTGGAAATGTATCGTGAGAAGACTCTGCCGGCGATCATCCAGATACCGGGCGTATCCGGCAACACCGGAGCAGGCGTCGAGGGTGTGAAGAAGACGGTGGAACAGGCAGTCGGATCAGATATTCTGTTTGGAGGAGTAAGCTAATGAGCACAGGAGTGATTAAAAAAGTCGCAGGACCTCTTGTCATCGCAGAGGGGATGCGTGATGCAAATATGTTCGATGTGGTCCGTGTGTCGAACCAGCGTCTGATCGGTGAGATCATCGAGATGCACGGAGACGAAGCATCGATCCAGGTATATGAGGAGACATCGGGACTGGGACCGGGCGAACCGGTCGAATCCATGGAGGTTCCGATGTCTGTCGAGCTTGGACCGGGACTGATCACAAGTATCTATGACGGAATCCAGAGACCGCTCGACGATATCATGAAGATCTCGGGAAATAACTTAAAGCGCGGCGTTGAAGTGCCGTCCTTAAAGAGAGATCTGAAATGGGAGTTCGTTCCCACGGTGAAAGCCGGCGATGAGGTGGAAGCCGGAGATGTGATCGGTACAGTACAGGAGACTGTACTCGTACAGCAGAAGATCATGGTTCCGTATGGCATGAAGGGAACCATAAAGGAAATCAAAGCAGGAGAATTTACAGTTGAGGAAGTGGTTGCCATCCTTGAGACTGCGGAGGGCGACAAGGAACTGACACTGATGCAGAAGTGGCCGGTACGCCGCGGGCGCCCGTACCAGAAGAAGCTTCCGCCGGAAATGCCGCTTGTGACAGGGCAGAGAGTCATCGATACATTCTTCCCTATCGCAAAGGGCGGTGTGGCGGCAGTACCCGGACCGTTCGGAAGCGGCAAGACCGTCATTCAGCATCAGCTCGCGAAATGGGCGGAGGCAGATATCGTCGTCTATATCGGCTGCGGCGAGCGTGGCAACGAGATGACGGACGTTCTGAACGAGTTCCCGGAATTGAAAGACCCGAAGACAGGACAGCCCCTGATGCAGCGGACTGTCCTGATCGCAAATACTTCTGATATGCCTGTGGCTGCCCGTGAGGCGTCTATTTATACAGGTATCACTATTGCTGAATATTTCCGTGATATGGGATATTCCGTGGCGCTGATGGCAGACTCCACATCCCGTTGGGCGGAGGCATTAAGAGAGATGTCCGGACGTCTCGAAGAGATGCCCGGCGAGGAGGGATATCCGGCATATCTGGGAAGCCGTCTGGCGCAGTTCTACGAGCGTGCGGGACACGTGATCTCACTCGGCAGAGAAGGACGTGAAGGAGCCCTCTCCGTTATCGGTGCGGTATCTCCTCCGGGCGGTGATACGTCAGAGCCTGTATCTCAGGCGACACTTCGTATCGTGAAAGTGTTCTGGGGACTGGATTCAGCTCTCGCGTACAAGAGACATTTCCCGGCCATCAACTGGCTGAACAGCTATTCCCTGTATCTGGATGATATGGAAAAATGGTTCAACGGAAATGTGGCTCCGGACTGGATGGAAGGACGTCAGAAGATGATGACACTCCTTCAGGAAGAGGCAGAACTGGAAGAGATCGTGAAGATGGTCGGTATGGACGCACTCTCACCGGGCGACCGGCTGAAGATGGAAGCAGCGCGATCCATTCGTGAAGACTTCCTGCATCAGAACTCTTTCCATGAGATTGACACTTATACGTCACTCAAGAAACAGCATATGATGATGCTTCTTGTAAATGCATTCTACGACAGGGCTGTAAAGGCTCTCTCAGAAGGAGCATCCCTGCAGAAGCTGATCTCCATGCCGGTAAGGGAGCAGATCGGACGTTTCAAATATGTGCACGAGGATGCGCTTGACGAGGAATATAAGAAAGTGGACGAGGAGCTGACCGCTCAGATCGCCAATGCATTTGTAAAGGAGGGCCGCTAAATGCCAAAAGAGTACAGAACCATACAGGAAGTAGCCGGACCGCTGATGCTCGTGCGCGGCGTGGAAGGCGTGACATACGATGAGCTTGGAGAAATCGAGCTTGCCAGCGGCGAGACAAGGCGATGCAAGGTGCTCGAGGTAAACGGAAGCGACGTGCTCGTACAGCTCTTTGAGAGTTCTACGGGAATCAATCTGTCCAACAGTAAGGTGCGTTTCCTCGGACGGAGCATGGAGCTTGGCGTATCCGAGGATATGCTCGGCCGTGTCTTTGATGGTCTGGGCCGTCCGATCGATGACGGGCCGGAGATCCTGCCGGAGGCGCGCATGGATATCAACGGACTGCCTATGAATCCGGCAGCCAGAAGCTACCCGGAGGAGTTCATCCAGACCGGAGTATCAGCCATCGACGGACTGAACACACTGGTAAGGGGACAGAAGCTGCCAATCTTCTCGGCATCCGGACTTCCGCATGCACAGCTTGCCGCGCAGATCGCGAGACAGGCAAAGGTGCTTGGAAAAGATGAGAACTTCGCTGTTGTATTTGCCGCAATGGGTATCACATTCGAGGAATCAAACTTCTTCATAGAGAGTTTCCGCGAGACAGGAGCACTGGATCGTACTGTCCTGTTTATCAATCTGGCGAACGATCCGGCCATCGAGCGTATCGCAACACCGAAAATGGCATTGACAGCGGCAGAGTATCTTGCGTTTGAGAAAGACATGCACGTGCTCGTCATCCTGACAGATATCACGAACTATGCGGACGCACTCCGCGAAGTGTCCGCCGCACGAAAAGAAGTGCCCGGACGCCGCGGTTACCCGGGATATATGTATACGGATCTTGCGTCGATCTATGAGAGAGCAGGACGTCAGAACGGCAAGAAAGGAAGTATCACTATGATCCCGATCCTGACCATGCCCGAGGACGATAAGACCCATCCGATCCCTGACCTGACAGGATATATCACAGAGGGACAGATCATCTTAAGCCGTGAGCTCTACCGCAAGGGTGTCACACCGCCGATCGACGTGCTGCCGTCGCTCTCCCGTCTGAAAGACAAGGGAATCGGTGAAGGCAAGACCCGCGCAGACCACTCCAACACCATGAATCAGCTCTTCGCCGCGTATGCCCGCGGAAAAGACGCAAAAGAACTCATGGTCATCCTCGGAGAGGCGGCCCTGACCGAGATCGACCTGCTGTACGCGAAATTCGCGGATGCCTTTGAGAAAGAATACGTTTCTCAGGGATATAACACTGACCGCGGTATCGAAGAGACGCTGGATATCGGCTGGAAACTGCTGAGAATGCTGCCGAGAACCGAACTCAAACGAATCGACGATAAATATCTGGATGAGTTCTACTAAATCGATAAAGGAGGTGGCGTTTTGGCGGCAAAACAGGTGAACCCGACCAGGATGGAATTGACGCGTCTGAAGAAGAAGCGGATCACTGCGATCCGCGGTCACAAGCTGTTAAAAGACAAGCGTGATGAGCTGATGCGGCAGTATCTTGAACTGGTACGTGAAAATATGGAAGTGCGCAAGAAAGTGGAATCCGGCATCAAGTCCGCAAACCGCAATTTTGTCATCGCCAAGGCGGGAATGTCAGAGGCGGCGCTTAATACCGCTCTGATGGCGCCCAAACAGGAGATCAGCCTGGAGGCGGGAGAGAAG
The DNA here is from genome assembly GCA_019418195.1 of Clostridiales bacterium. Lineage (GTDB taxonomy): Bacteria > Bacillota > Clostridia > Lachnospirales > Lachnospiraceae > Mediterraneibacter. The sequence goes on from DYCJ01000020.1 coordinate 9,660, forward strand.
AACGTTATGAGCGTCGATATCCCGACTTTCGAGTATAAGACAAGGACGGCGGATGAGAATGATATCTACTCCTACGGTTTCGCGTTCACATCCAGTGATCTGGACGGAGCGGTGAAGTCGCTTGCAGATGTTCTTCCTGATATGATTCGTCTCGCTGAGTGCGAGAAAGCGTGTCAGCTTATGGCGGCTGAGATCGAGAAGACGAGACGGCGTGTAAATGCACTGGAGCATGTGATCATCCCGGAAACGGAGGAGAGCATCAAGTATATCACAATGAAACTGGATGAGAACGAGAGGAGTACTCAGATCCGTCTGATGAAAGTGAAGGATATGATGCTGGAGGATGCGCATCATTACAGTGAAAAATAAAGAACTTCTTAAATTTTAAAGAACTGCCGGCAGAGATTTTATTAAATTTCTGCCGGCAGTCTTGTTGTGTCAGTTGAGGCGTGATAGAATAAGTAGACGCCGGAACTGGCAATACTTATTTGTGTAATGTACATCTCTGCTCGAGGAGGCAATATGAATCTTGACAAAGAAAATATAAAAAAACTGCGGCAGCTCATTCTTTTTACAATAGTTATCCTGATCGCGTTCTGGAATTATAATATCATATTCGGCTGGATAAGATTTGCATTCGGCATCATCTTTCCGTTTCTTCTGGGAGGGGCAATCGCGTTTGTGCTGAATGTGCCGATGAATTTCCTGGAGGAAAAGATCTTCGGAAACAGGTATATGAAAGATAAAAAAGTTGCAAAAAGGCTTGCCAGGCCCGTCTGCCTTGTGCTTACGATCGCGATCGTGATCGGAGTGGTAGTCCTGGTCATGTTTGTCGTGATCCCGGAACTGACTACGACATTGATCTCGCTGGGAAAGACAATCCGCGATTTTGTACCGGAGGCACAGCGCTTTCTCAATGACCTGTTTACGGACAACAGCGAGGTGAACCGCTGGCTCAGCAGTTTAAACCTGAATGCGGACAGAATTATAGAAAGTGCTGTGGCGTTCTTCCAGAACGGTGCAGGAGACGTGCTGAATTCGACGATGTCCGCCATCGGATCTATTGTGAGCGGAGTGACAACGTTTGTGATCGCATTTGTTTTCGCATGTTATGTCCTGCTGCAGAAAGAAAAACTGCGCGTACAGGTTACAAAAGTGCTGTATGCATTCCTGCCGGAAAAACGTGTGGAGTGGTGCCTGGAAGTGTGCACGCTGACTGCAAAGTCATTTTCAAGCTTCCTGACAGGCCAGTGTGTTGAGGCGTTGATCCTGGGAATGATGTTTTTCATCGTCATGAGTATCCTGAACATGCCATATACACTGCTCGTGGCCGTGCTGATCGCATTTACTGCACTGATCCCGATCTTCGGAGCTTTCATCGGATGCATCATAGGTGCTTTTCTGATCCTGATGGTAGATCCGCTTCAGGCCCTGATCTTCGTGATCATGTTCCTGATCCTGCAGCAGATCGAGGGAAATCTGATTTACCCGAAAGTTGTGGGGGCTTCTGTCGGCCTTCCGTCTATATGGGTGCTGGCAGCGGTAACTATTGGGGGCAATCTGATGGGGATTGTGGGTATGCTGATCTTTATCCCGATCGTGTCGGTAATCTATACGTTATTCAGAGCGAGTGTGTATAAGAGACTGAGAAAGAAACACAGAGACCTGAAAACGGGTAGGAAAGAAAAGCTGGAACAGCAGGAAGAAAAGTGAAAGAAGACCTTGACGAATATCCATCCGCCGTGGTATACTACTACGGCGAATGGAAGTAGGTCTTTTTTTTATGCCTAAAAATCGATGGCTTCGCAACCATCAGTAACACGTAGTGAATAAGAAAAAAGCGAGGTGGAAGTTGTGCGCACAAGAATTACGCTGGAGTGTACGGAGTGCAAACACCGTAACTACAACATGACAAAGGATAAGAAAGCTCATCCGGAACGCATGGAGACCAAGAAGTACTGCAGATTCTGCAAATCACACACGATGCACAAGGAAACAAAGTAGTCGTCGGAAGGAAGTGGACAAGATGAGTGAAAAAACAAGAACTCAGAAGAAGAGCTGGTTCAAAGGGCTTCAGGCAGAGTTTAAGAAGATCATCTGGCCAGACAAGAAAACACTTGCAAGACAGACTACGGCAGTAGTTGCCGTTTCCGTCATTCTCGGGATTGTCATTGCGGTTGTCGATGTAATTCTGAGATATGGAATTGACTTACTGGTACGATAGTTGACCGCAGCAGAAAGGTGATTTTATGTCAGAGGCAAAATGGTATGTAGTTCATACTTATTCGGGGTATGAAAACAAAGTAAAGGCGAACATTGACAAGACGATCGAGAACCGCCATCTGGAAGACCAGATCCTTGAAGTCCGGGTTCCCATGGAGGAAGTGACAGAACTTAGGAATGGTGTCCAGAAAGCAGTACAGCGTAAGATGTTCCCAGGCTATGTCATGATCCATATGATCATGAACGACGATACCTGGTATGTGGTAAGAAACACCAGAGGAGTGACCGGATTCGTGGGGCCGGGATCCAAGCCGGTACCGCTCGAGGAGAGTGAGATGGCCAATATGGGTATCAAACACGACAATGTTGTTGTCAACTTCGATGTGGGTGATACGGTCGTTGTGCTAAGCGGCGCATGGGAGGGAACTGTCGGCGTTGTGCAGAGCATGAATGAACAGAAGAAGAGCCTGTCTATCAATGTTGAGCTGTTTGGCCGTGAGACACCGGTTGAACTTGGTTTTTCAGAAGTGAAAAAAATGGATTAAAAATGAGTGGGAGGGGCTCGACCCCGCGAATACCACAAGGAGGTAATTGAAATGGCAAAAAAAGTAGAAGGTTATATCAAATTACAGATTCCTGCCGGAAAGGCAACTCCGGCACCACCGGTTGGTCCTGCACTTGGACAGCACGGTGTAAATATCGTTGAATTTACAAAGCAGTTCAACGCAAGAACAGCAGACCAGGGCGACCTGATCATCCCGGTTGTAATCACTGTATACAATGACAGAAGCTTCAGCTTCATTACAAAGACACCGCCGGCAGCAGTTCTGATCAAGAAAGCATGCAAGATCCAGTCCGGTTCAGGCGTGCCGAACAAGAACAAAGTTGCAACGATCACAAAAGCCCAGCTTCAGGAGATCGCAGAGATGAAGATGCCTGACCTGAACGCAGCATCCGTAGAGGCTGCTATGAGCATGGTAGCAGGAACATGCCGTTCCATGGGTGTAGTTGTAGAAGAGTAGAGCACTTGGCGAGGTCTTTTCGAGCCTAGTGCGAACTCTGTTACCGAGACTAAGCGAGGTCTTTTCGAGCGCTAAGTCGAGCGTAACTACCTTAGCACTTGGCGATGCGCCAGATTTTAGAAGCTATGAAACAGAAGTGGGAGGGGAACGTTCCCGCCAATACCACAAGGAGGTTATTGTAAAATGAAACGAGGAAAGAAATATATCGAAGCTGCGAAACTGATCGAGAGAGGAAACCTCTACGATAAAGACGAAGCAGTAGCACTTGTTAAGAAAGCAGCAGTAGCAAAGTTTGACGAGACGATCGAGGCTCATATCAGAACAGGTTGTGACGGACGTCACGCAGATCAGCAGATCCGTGGTGCGGTTGTACTTCCGCACGGAACAGGTAAGAAAGTCCGCATCCTTGTATTTGCAAAAGACGCAAAGGCTGAGGAAGCAAAAGCAGCAGGAGCTGATTTTGTAGGAGGAGACGAGCTGATCCCGAAGATCCAGAATGAAGGATGGCTTGACTTCGACGTAGTTGTTGCAACACCGGATATGATGGGCGTTGTAGGACGTCTCGGACGTGTACTCGGACCGAAAGGTCTCATGCCGAACCCGAAAGCCGGAACAGTTACAATGGATGTAACAAAGGCGATAGGCGAGATCAAAGCCGGTAAGATCGAGTACAGACTTGACAAGACAAACATTATCCATGTACCGATCGGTAAAGCTTCCTTTACCGAAGAGCAGTTAGCGGACAACTTCCAGACGCTTATCGATGCAATCAACAAGGCAAGACCGGCAGCAGTTAAGGGACAGTACCTGAAGAGCATTACTCTTACATCTACAATGGGCCCTGGCGTAAAGGTTAATCCTCTGAAGCTTGCATAATTTTAGATGAATATAAGATCCTCATGCTATGTAAGTGGTATGGGGATTTTTTTTTGTATTCTGTCTGACGCCCTGAAGCAGGCGTATGGCGCGGACAGTCTGTTGTTTACGGCGGCTTTACACTTTTTGTGTGTGCATGGTATAATTGTTAAGCTTTATTGTACGATGATGGAATGACAGGAGGATATAATGAGTCTGATCAACAGAATTCCCCATGATTTCTATAAGTTATTCACAAGTAAATATACGGAATATTATATGACCTTCCTTGTGGCGATCTACGATGCCATGGAACAGTCCTACTCTGTACTCGGACTGACGGAGAAGGAGTGCCGGGCCGTGATGAATGAGAAGATTGCCGCGGCGGCCATTCTGTGGGATGCGGAAAATTATGACGAAGAGGGCGTGTTCCTTACCCGGTCGAATATGGCGTCGGTCTGTCTGAAGCATTTCGAGGACTGGGGATGGCTCAAGCAGGATTATGACGAGACTCTGAACAGTTACGTGGTCACATTTCCGGAGTACAGTCAGATGTATGTGGAGCTTTTTGCCCGGCTGCTGGACGAAAGCGACAGTCAGGAGAGGGAGAGTGTTCTTGCAATCTACAGCTATCTGTATACATACAGCGTAGACACCGAGAAGAACAATGAAATCCTCAAAAGCGCCCTGAATGCAGCGAAACGGCTGGTGCGTATGCTGGTGAACATGCAGGACGGTATGAGAGAGTATTTTGATGAGCTTTCCCGGCAGAAAGATTTTAAGGGGATACAGGATGTTCTCGTAAAGGAGATCAACAACAGCGACAGCCGGAAGTATGCCATCCTTACAACGACGGACAGCTTCTACCGGTATAAAGAGGCGGTCAAAGAGCTGATCGCAAAGAATCTGGATGAAAATGAAGCGCGAAGGAGAAAGAAGGAGCGGGAGCTGACGGGACTTGATCCGGGGACGCCGGCTTTTGTGCGGTGTGAGCGGGCAATCCGGCTCTGCGACGAGGCTGCGGATATCATGTTCCGGATCGAGCGGCAGTCAGACGTGATCGAGCGGAGATACAATAAGCTGATCGAGCAGAAGACAGTATTTGCAGGCAGGGCGGCGGCCCGTATCCGCTATATCATGCAGGAGGGATCGGACGGCGAGGACCGGACGGCTGTTTTCGTCAGTCTTTTGAGCAGGAGCAGAAAGAAAGAAGAGATGATCGGGGAGCTTGCGGAGCGCACCGGGATGAGTTCGCAGTATCATCTTATGTCACAGGGAAGTCTTTACAGCAGGAAGACCTCCGGCAGGGACGAGTTTGTACCCCGCGCACTGGAGCAGGAGACGCAGAGCGGAACGGAAGAGATGGATTCCTTTGTCCTGAAACCTTTGTACACCCACAGAGAGATTGAACGGTTCCGCAAGAAGAATGAGAAGGACGGCGTATTCCGGGTGACAAAGGATACTGTGCACAGTGTGGAAGATCTGGAGAAATTGTTCTTCGTGTGGCAGGAGGCAACCGAATCGGCACAGAGCGGTGAAGAAATCGAGCTGGGTGACGAACAGGAAAGCAGTTCGGGTTTCCGTTATTCGGCACTGAAGATCCGCAGCAGATAAATAGGCAACAGCTAATTACGAAAGGAAATATCTATGTTTACATATCTGGAAGAACTGACAGTGACAGAAGCAGAGCAGGTGAGAAAGACGATACAGGCGCTGTTCCGGCAGACCTGTATCCTTCAGGTGAAGTATGATCCGGCCACATTGACGCCGAGAGACAACCCTCAGTATGAGATCTGTGCAAGGCACAGAGGATTTATCGAGAATTATATTGAAGTGCTCGGCTGCGAGCTGATCCATGATGCGCAGGAACATATTTTCCGTCTGTCAGGAGAGCATATGCCCCGCGAGAACCTGAGCCTGACAAGCACAGTGATCCTGCTTCTTGTCCGGCTGATCTTTAGAGACCGGATCATGGGGGAGGGGCTGAATGCGCCTCTTACGACGTTGAGAGAAATCCGTGAATACGGGAAGAATACAAATCTGATCACCGAGAAGCTGACGCAGGCGCAGTGGCGG
>DYCJ01000020.1:15845-19340 GCA_019418195.1 Clostridiales bacterium
GGCGGGAAGCGCTTTACCTGATGAGGATGCATCAGGTCATCGATCTGCCGGGTGCGGTGAAAGATGTGGAGGACGATACGCCGATTTATATTTACAGCACCGTAAATCTTTTTGTGACGGCGGCGGATATTAACGCGCTGATCGAGAAATACAGAGAAGAGGAGGACGAGTATGAGACAGCCGAAGAAATTATTTACCCGGATACTGATCAATAACTGGGGCGGCATCAGCCATAAGATACTTCACCTGCACGAATATGTAAATCTCTTCAGCGGAAAGAGCGGCTCGGGAAAATCCACGGTAATGGATGCGATCCAGGTCATTCTCTATGGAAGTGTATCCGCAAATTTCCTGAACAAGGCAGCGGATGATTCTAAGAATAAAAGAAGTGTGCTCAGTTATCTGCGGGGAGCCCAGAAGGATGGAAGTGTAAACAGAGCGGGAATGGATTTCTGTTCCCAGATCGTGATGGAGATCGAGGATACAGGTACCCGTATTACGACGTGTATCGGTGTGGCTTTTGAGGTGGGAAAGAATGATACAGAATTGAGACGCTACAACTTCTTCAGCCATTCCGGAAAGATGCCGGAGGATGAATATTTGTGCGATGGTGTGCCGTATACCATCGACCGGATCAGAAAGCTGGCAAAAGAGCGTTCTGTCAGCGTGGATAACCGGGGGCACGGAGATGTGAACCGTGTATACCCTTCGAAGGAAGCCTATCTGAATACGCTCTACGAGGTGATCTTCGGATATGTTGAGCAGGGGCGGATGATCACCATGGAGAAGAGTGCCATTGCGCTGCGGATGACAAGCGGAACAGGGCAGTTCATCCGGGATTATATGTTCCCCAAGAGCCGGGAGAATACGGTGGCGGTGATCAGTGAGCAGCTGGGGGCCTACAGGGAGATCCGGGAGCGGGTGGAGGATCTTGAGAAACGGATCAAAATGCTGGATGCAGTCCATGCGGCGGATCTGGAACTTACCGGCGTCCGGGCGGATAAAGTGCGCTCAGAAACAATCCTTAAATATATAGAGATCGAGGGATGCAGGGCGAAGATCGCTTCCAGAAGCGATGATCTGGAACAGGCGAAAGACGCATCGGGAAAAGCACAGGAAAAGCAGAGCAGGCTTCAGGAAGAACTTGCATCTCTCAGAAACCGGCTGATCGATGTCAAGGCAGAACTAAAAAAGAGCGATTACGGACAGAAACAGCAGGAACTTCAGGAGATGGAGCATACGATCCGTCTGCTTGCGGACAGTTCCGCTGACTGGCGCAGGGTCATAAACGGGCTGAAATGCTGGGAGGAGGATGAAACTGCGACAGATTATGTGAGCAACCGTGCGCTGCAGCTGATCGATGACTTTGCCCGAGGAGAGGTGACGGAAGATGCCTGCGATGAACTGCGTGCGCATCTGAAAGCGGCTATGGACAATATCTCGGAAGAACTGGCAGAGACGGCGGTATCAATCCGTGAAGCGACAAAGGAGCTTCGGGAAAAAGAAGAAGCCCTGGAGGATATGAACAATGACAGGAAGCCTTATCCGAAAGAGCTCAAAGAGGCAAGACAGCAGCTTCAGAGTGCCCTGAGCGACCGTTATGGCAGGACGATCCACGTGCATATCCTTGCGGATCTCTTTGATATCACGGACGAGAAGTGGAAGAATGCGGTGGAAGGAAGGCTCGGCCGGCTGAAAAAGAGCATGATCACGGAACCGGCGTATGCTCTGGACGCGGCAAAGATATTCCGGAAGATGAAGCGGTTCGAAGAGGCGGATCTGATCAACAGTGCCGCTATAAAAAGAGAGTCGCCTGCAGCGGAGAAGAATTCGCTGTACGAGGCAGTGCATACGGATCTGGATTATGTAGACTGGTGCCTGAAACGGTATCTCGGCAGGATCCGGAAGTGCGAGACAGTGGAAGAACTGGACATGGTGCGAGACGGTGTGACGCCGGACTGTTACTCCTACAGCAATTATATTTTCCGCCATCTGCGCAGCAGAGACTATACAAAAGGCGCCTGCATCGGGACACGGATATCAAAGACCCGGATGAGAGAGCTTGCGGATGAGATTGAAAGCCTTCAGGAATATCTGATCGGACAGCGTCAGACGGAGGCTTCCCTCAAGGATGCGCAGAAGTATGAGACGCTGAGTCAGGAAGACGGACAAATCCTGCGTCTGTCCTCGGCGGCGGACGAGCTGGAGGAATACTACCGGAAGCAGGAAGTGCTTCAAAAAGAACTGAAAGAGCTGGAAGACGGAACGCGGACAGCGGAGCTGAAGGCTGAGCAGAAAGAGCTTGAAACAGATGTGGCAGAGAAAGAAGATGTATCCCGGGATATCCAGAAAGAGCAGATCCGGCTTGGCGGAGTGGTTCAGGCTGCGGAGCGTGATATCCGGGATCTGAAGGCAAAGCTCGACGAGCTTACGACCGGATTTGTGGAAAATAAAGAATTGACAGAAGAGGTGGCTGCGGAGATTGCAAAGCGTACTGAAGCATCTTACCGTCAGCTGGTGAAAGGACAGTGCGACCGGCTTGCTGAAAGGGAGGCGGAACTTGCGGATGAGAGGACGATTGCAAGAAACTGTTTCAACAGGGAATATCCTGCATACGGATTTACGGGCGTAGAACATTCCAATGAAGTTTACGATCAGGTACTGGAACGATGCCGGAAAGATTTTGAACCGAAATATAAAGAAGAATTCCGGAAACAGTATGAGCTTGTCTATCATTCCTTGAGGGACAACGTGATCGCAACCATACACGGGGAAATCAAGGCGGCCTACCGCCACAGACGGGATATCAACCGGATGCTCTCGAAGATCCGCTTCTCCGACAGCATTTACCAGATCGATATCCTGCCTGCAAAGAATGAGAACGGACAGTTCTATGATATGCTGATGGCGGAGGAGCTGGACAGCAAGGTGATCGACACAGGCGGAATAGACGGACAGATGAGTCTGATGGAGGATGATTTTTTCCGGAAATACGAACAGAAGATACAGCTTCTCACTGAGAAGTTCATGCCTCTGCGCGAGGAGGACAGCCAGAACAGGGAGAAACACCGTCAGGAGATGGAGAAGTTTGCCGATTACCGGAACTATCTTACATTCAGTATGTACGAGCAGGTGATCGACGAATACGGAATGGAAAAGAAGAACTATGTAGACGATATGGCCGGGGTAGATTCCGGCGGAGAGGGGCAGAACCCCAAATATGTCGCTCTGCTGGCGGGATTTGCAATGCTGTATATGCAGCAGACCAACCGGGATTCTAAGATCCGGCTCGTGCTCCTTGACGAAGCGTTTTCCAAGATGGACAAAGAGCGGAGCGAAGTCTGCCTGCGGTATGCGAGGGAACTGGAACTTCAGCTTATCGTCTGCGTGCCGGATGAACGTCTTCAGTCGCTGATCCGGAATGTGGACAGTGTCTATGGATTCCGGCGGTTTAAGAACCAGATCAGTATGATGCACATTGATAAAGGACATTAT
>DYCJ01000200.1:0-4362 GCA_019418195.1 Clostridiales bacterium
GTTCAAAGTTGGAGACAAAGTGCTCATCGAGCCGGGCGTACCGGACAACACATGTGATTACTGCCGTACCGGACGTTACAATATCTGCCCGAGCGTAGACTTTATGGCTACACAGCCGAACTATAAAGGAGCGCTGACACAGTACATGGCACATCCGGAGGAATGGACCTATCATATTCCGGAAGGAATGACAACTCTGGAGGGCGCGCTGGTAGAGCCTGCGGCAGTTGGCATGCATGCGGCAATCCTCGGAGAGGCAAAACTTGGAAAGAGTATTGTCATCCTGGGAGCAGGAACGATCGGTCTGATGGTCCTTCAGGCATGTTTAAGCCTTGGCGCTACAGACATCACAGTCGTAGATGTGATCGAGAAACGTCTGGAACTGGCAAAGAAACTTGGGGCTAAGAGAGTGATCAACGGAAAAGAGCAGGATACAGTCGCATACCTGCGCTCCGAAGAACTGTACGGCGATCACGGAGTAGAGCTCGTATTTGAATGTGGCGGATCCGTATTCCTTGCTCAGCAGGCTGTTCAGATTGTTGCGCGCGGCGGAAAGATCATGATGGTTGGCACACAGTCCAAACCGGTACCGATCGATTTCCTGAAGATCAACCGTGAGGTTACGATCCAGACATCGTTCCGTTACTGTAATAACTTCCCGCAGACGATCGAAGCGATCGCTACAGGCAAGTTCAATGTCAAAGATATGGTAACAAATATCTATGATTACAAAGATGTGCAGCAGGCGTTCGAAGACGCAATTGATCCGGTCAAGAAGACCGAGATGATCAAAGGTGTAGTGAAGGTTGCGGAGTAGACGTTCAAACGTGGTGAGAAAGGAGAATAAGTTATGATATCAGATATCAGATATTGGGAAAAGAAAGCAAGCGAAGGACATTATGCAATTCCTCATTTTAACGTGTGGAATGCAGAAATGCTGATGGGAGTTATCGATGCCGCAGAGGAACTGCGCGCCCCGATCATTATCTCTTTTGGAACTGGATTTACGGGGAACACTTCCTTTGAAGACTACTGTTATATGATGGAATCTATGGCGAAAAAGGCAACTGTGCCGGTTATCCTGCACTGGGATCACGGACGCAATATGACGATCCTGCAGAATGCGGTAAACCACTGCATGAACTCTGTAATGCGTGACGCTTCGGCTCTTCCGTATGAGGAAAATGTTGCGGAGATAAAGAGATGTGTTGATTATTTCCATGCATATAACATTCCTGTGGAGGCCGAGCTCGGGCATGTAGGAAATGAGACAATATATGAAGAAGCTCTGGCGGAGTATCACTATACAGATCCGAAACAGGCGAAGGATTTTGTGGACAGAACAGGATGTGATTCTCTGGCAGTTGCTATCGGAAATGTACACGGAGTATACTCTTCCGAACCGAAATTGGCGTTTGATATACTTGAGGAAGTTGCAAATACAGTAGATGTTCCTATCGTACTGCACGGCGCTTCCGGCATCGGCGATGAGGATATCAAAAAAGCAATCTCTCTTGGAATCGCAAAGATCAATATCCATACAGAACTGTGTCAGGCTGCGATGGAGGCGATAAACGAGCATAAGGACGAGCCGTTCCTGGCTGTAGAACGAGCTGTAAGACAGGCGGTGAAAGAGCGCGCAATGTATAAGATCAAATTGTTTGGTGATGATGGAAGGGCTGATGAATAAAGTGGGTAAAGGTACAGATGTAATTATCATCGGGGCGGCGATCGTGGATCTGCCGCTGCGCCCGGTGAGCAAAGAGGTGTTTGATACCGTCTCCTATCCGGTGGATGGGATTTCCATGACCATAGGCGGGGATGCCGTAAATGAAGCTACGATCATTACAAGGCTGGGACATAAGGTGTCGCTGATGAGCTGTATCGGCGTCGATGTGGCGGGCGCTTTTGTGCTGAGTCATTGTGAACGTACTGGGATTGATACTACATATATCAAACAGGATCCCGGAATTGACACCTCGATCAACGTGGGACTGGTAGCTGCGGACGGGGAACGTACGTTTATTACGAACCGTCAGGGCAGCCTGTGGAAATTCAAATATGATGATTTGGATCTGTCCGCTCTGAAGGATGCGAAGATCCTCTCGTTTGCAAGTATTTTCAATAATCCGCTGTTTGATAACAAGGCAATGGTATCTGTGTTTAAGAAAGCCAAAGCAGAAGGCATGATCATCTGTGCGGATATGGTATCCCCCAGATTAAATGAAAAACTGGAGGATATCACGGAGGCGCTGGGTTATGTGGATTATTTCTTCCCGAACTTTGAAGAAGCCAGCGAAATGACAGGCGAGACAGACGAGGCAAAGGTTGCCGATAAGCTGTATGCGTGCGGAGTGAAGAATGTGGTCATGAAGATTGGTAAGAGAGGCTGCTATATCCGCAATGCGGAAGGAGCACAGATTGTTCCGGCATGCAAAGGAGTGACAGCCATCGACACGATCGGCGCCGGAGATAATTTTGCATCAGGATTTATAACCGGACTTCTTGAGGGCAAGAGCATCCGGGACTGTGCCGTCTATGCAAACTGTACGGCGGCTGTGTCGGTCCAGTATGTCGGCGCTACCGGAGGAGTCAAAGAGAAGTCGGATGTAGATAAGATGCTCGCGAAGTACCTTGTGGACTACGGACAGCAGCAGTAAAATCTGTACGGACAGGTACCGGACAGGAGAAAGGAATAAATCAGTTATGAAAACAATGAAATTAGGAAAAACAGGTATTGATATCTCAAGAATCGGTCTTGGCACATGGTCCATCGGCGGCGGTTCTGCATGGGGCGGAGACCATGATCTCCAGGTTGTAGTTGACACGATCAGAGAAGCACCGAAAGCAGGCGTTAACCTGATCGATACAGCACCGGGATATAACTTCGGAAACAGTGAAAAGATCCTTGGAAAAGCGCTTGAGGGTATGAACCGTGAGGATCTTGTGATCATCACAAAATGCGGAGTTACGTGGGATCAGGAAATGAAAGGCGATATGTTTAATGTCGTAAATGGTATCCAGCTTTACAAGAACTTAAACAGCGAGTCCGTAAAGAAAGAGATCAAGGCATCTCTGGAGCGCATGGGTACGGATTATGTAGATGTATACATGACGCACTGGCAGTCAATCGAAGGCTCCCCGTATTACGTGCCGATCGAAAAGACAATGGATGTACTTAATGATCTGAAGGCTCAGGGGAAGATCAGAGCGATCGGAGCTGCAAATGTGGATATTCATCACATCGAAGAATACCTGAAATGGGGAGATCTTGATATCGTGCAGGCGAAATATTCTATCCTTGACCGTGGAATCGAAGAAGAGATCATTCCTTGCTGCCGCGAGAACGGCGTGACAATCCAGGCCTACTCGCCGCTTGAGATGGGACTTTTATCAGGAACAATGCCAAGAGACTACAAACCGGTAGGCGCGCAGATTCCGAAAAAATGGTTCCAGCCGGATAACATGCAGGCTGCTATGGATATGATGGACAAGTGGAAACCGCTTTGTGAGAAATACAACTGCACGATCGCCAATCTTGCACTTGGATGGATTCTGGCACAGGGAGATTTCATGAACCTTCTCAGCGGATCAACTACAGCAGAGCAGATTGAGGAAAATGTAAAATCTGCAGAACTGGATCTTGATCCGGAGGATGTGGCTTACATGAGAGAACTGGCAGAAGAGATTGACAAATAATCGGTAAAATTGGGCTGTCTGCTTTTTAAAGACTGTTTCATTTGATTTCAACCTCAAACATGTAGGTTTTAAAGGAGGATAACATGCTTTCACAGGACAAAAGTCTTGCAAAAACCAACCCGGAAGGTATATTATTAGATAAAGAAAGGATAAATACCGTGAGCGGGGAAAGGGAAGAAAGTATGGCCGGCAAAGAGAGATTGATGGTCATCCGCCAGACTGTTCAGACCGAAAAAAAGGTAACTGTCAGTGATCTGAGCAGGATATGCCGGGTGACGGAAGAAACGATTCGAAGAGATCTGGATAAGCTCGAGACTGAAGGAATCCTTACAAGGATACACGGTGGCGCTATCTGGAATGAGGGCGCTCAGAAAGAAGGCATCCATTTTTACAGGAGGTTGAGCAGACATCTGAGAGAGAAACAGGAGATCGCCAGAAAGACAGCGAAACTTCTAGAGGGAAAGAGCACGATTATTGCAGATTCCAGCACGACAGTGGTAGAGGCACTGAAGATTATCCCGGAGTCTCAGGAGATTACGATCGTGACAAATTCCACAGAAGTATTTCGGGAATTTCAGCAATCGCCCTTTAATATTATTTCCACGGGCGGGGAATTTAACAAAAAGGCTCTGTCTCTTCAGGGCCAGCTGGCAAAGACCAATG
>DYCJ01000200.1:4372-4696 GCA_019418195.1 Clostridiales bacterium
CCAGGCGGAGGAAGTGGCTCTTCTGGCGGATTATTCCAAGTTCGGGCAGTCGGCGTTTGTTAATCTGATCGATCTGAAACGTGTGAACTATCTTGTTACGGATAGAAAACCAGATGACGAATGGGTCGATTATTGCAACGAATATGGGATAGAGCTGATTTATTAAGCCACTCTATCTGGAAAAATGATGGAAACTGAATATTGACAGAATGTACGCCAAAACAGGGGGGCGCCGGAAGTAAGGATATATGCTTATCCAAATCCGGCCCCCTGTTTTCGTATATGAAGAGACATTCGCAGAGAAATAAAGAGAATTCTTTTGAT
>DYCJ01000201.1 GCA_019418195.1 Clostridiales bacterium
GGTGCAGCCTAATGCAATTAATATGCCCTGTGATACTAAAGCTTGAACGATGCATCCCGGTCATGGTTATTTTCATGGGTTATTATGACTCCGTCATTGTTCAGGCAGTGACGGAGTTTTCTGTTTGAAATTTTTATTTGTAATTTTCGTTCACACTTGTCATCGCCCGCATGCGCGCACGTTGCGCTGATGCGGCACGGTGTGGACTGCTGTCAAAGGAGGTGAGGTTATGGACTCTGGTGCCAGTTGCCATTTATGCGGCTTAATGACAAAAAACAACATAAAGAGAGGTACTTACTATGAACAAAGATATTTTTGTAAAACTTCTCCAGCAGCGTCAGTACAAAGCTGTGAGGAGTATTCTGGATGTAATGAACGAGGTGGACATAGCCTCACTGCTCTCCGAACTGGATGACAAAGAACTGGCTCTGGCTTTCCGCCTGATCCCGAAGGACAAGGCTGCGGAAGTATTTGCCAACATGGAAAGCTCCATGCAGACCTATCTGGTCGAAATGTTTTCCGAAAAGGAGTTAAAGGAACTTCTGGACGACCTGTATATGGACGATACTGTAGACCTTCTCGAGGAGCTGCCGGCGAATCTGGTCAACCGTATCCTCGATACTGTCAGCACATCAGACAGGGCGCTCATCAATCAGCTCCTGAACTATCCGGAAGACAGTGCCGGAAGCATTATGACTACAGAATACGTAGACATCAGGGAAAATATGACTGTCGCACAGTCTATGGCACATATCAAGGAAACAGGGATACACAAAGAAACAATCTATACCTGCTATGTGACTGAACGGCGCAGACTGACCGGTATCGTCAGCGCCAAAGACCTGATGACCACAGACGATGATGTTCTGATCAGGGATCTCATGGAGACTGAGATCATCTCGGTAAAAACACATACAGATAAAGAAGAAGTAGCAAAGCTTTTCACAAAATATGATTTTCTCGCCATCCCGGTCCTGGATACGGACGGGCTGATGGTCGGTATTGTCACATTCGATGACGCCATGGACGTTATGGTAGAGGAAGCGACTGAAGATATCACTAAAATGGCGGCTATCAATCCCAGCGAAAAGACTTATTTCGAAACATCGGTATTCGCCCATGCCAGGAACCGTATCCCGTGGCTCCTGATCCTGATGTTCACATCGATCATCACAGGTACGATCATCACGAAATATGAAAATGCATTCGCCGCTATTCCGCTCCTTGTATCGTTTATCCCGATGCTGATGGACACCGGAGGGAACTGCGGTTCCCAGAGCTCGACCCTGATCATCCGCGGTCTTGCACTCTCGCAGATCCGTTTTAAAGATATCTTCCGTGTGATCTTCAAGGAGTTCCGCATTTCCCTGATCGTGGGGGCCGTACTCGCTCTGACAAACGGTGTCCGCATCATGATCCAGTACAATGACGCAGGGCTCGCTCTCGTCATCGCATTGTCACTGATCGGGACTGTTGTCATTTCCAAAATGGTCGGATGCATGCTGCCTCTGCTTGCAAGCAAGATACACCTCGACCCTGCGATAATGGCATCCCCGCTTATCACTACGCTGGTGGATATCTTCTCAATACTCATCTACTTCAATGTCGCAACTATGCTGTTTAACTTATAGACACAGAAACAGGAACAACCCGCATGAATAACTGCCGGTTGTTCCTGTTCTTATCTGCAGTGAAACGGTCCTGTCTCTTATTTATGCCAGATCCTTCCACTGTATTCCGCTTCCAGTGCGTGGTTAAATTCAGGTCCCCCGTCAATATTAGCACTTTTGTATACCGGAGGAACATACCCTTTTTCTACCATATCCCTGATAGCTTCATACATTGTCTGCTGTAGCAGCAGACATCCCGCAAAAGAAGATGTTCCGCACACTTTACAGTCGAGACCTCTGATATCCAGGGCCGCATCTCCGAACTGAGACTGATTATCCAGCACTACATCTGCAAATTCATAGAGGAGCTTACCCGAGGAATGGCGGGATGCAGACGCTTTCGACACATCCAGCGCGGTAACTACGATCAGCGGATTTCCTTTCTTCTTAATATAATCCGCCATCTCGATAGTCATCGGGTTCCGCCCGGAATTGGAGATCAGAATAAAAATATCGTCCGGGCGTATATCTACCTTCCTCATGAGATAAAACGCATTTCCTTCTACAGCTTCGAACTCCCCGAACTGCGGTTCTCCGATCAGCTTGGACGGGATCAGACCTCCCGCACGTCCGCACACCTCTATGGCCGCTGCGTAAGAATGCCCGCTTCCATACGCCTGAAGGATGCCGCCGCTTCGGATAGACTCAGATATCAGGAGCGCCGCCCTGTGTATATTGTCCCGCTGGGTATTCTCCAGCTTTTCCATTATTTCTCTTGCCTTGTCAAAAAATTCAAGTTCCATATAAACCTTTCATCCCTGCTGTCATTATCCAAGAATACCGACAACATGGAGAAGAATCGCA
Source organism: Clostridiales bacterium (assembly GCA_019418195.1). Taxonomy (GTDB): domain Bacteria; phylum Bacillota; class Clostridia; order Lachnospirales; family Lachnospiraceae; genus Mediterraneibacter. Next base: position 2,475 of record DYCJ01000201.1, read on the forward strand.
AGCACCATCACGAGGATGATCGCTTTTGTTGAGCTCATCTTCTTCCTTCCGAGCAGCCAGTAGATGAATCCCACGAATGCAGCCGGAACAAGGCACGGCATGATCTGATTCAGAATGTCCTGACCGCTGACAGTGATCTCACCGCTCGTAAATGCAGCCGTCACGTTTGCCTTTACCACTGTTGCAACCAGCGCGCCTACTACTGTAATACCGAGAAGGGTAGCGGCTGCTGTGAGCGCATCAAGTTTATCTTTTGCCGATGTGATGATCTTGGATCCTTCGCGGTATCCTATTCCTGCCGTAAATGTACGCAGTATGAGGATCGCGATGTTAACGAGAAGCCAGATGACCGCTCCGACCATGCTGCCTTCCTGTCCCATATATGCTGCAATAGAACCGAAGATCGTCGGGAACAGTACGCCGAACAGTGTGTCACCGACTCCTGCGAACGGTCCCATAAGTCCTGTCTTCAGACCTCTTACAGTCTCTTTTGCCTTATATCCTTCATGTTCCTCTGTCGCAGCATCAATGCCGCAGATAAATCCGCCCATATGAGGCGTTGTGTTAAAGAACTGGATATGTGTCTTTAACATCTCTTTCTGCTGTTCCGGATCTTTATAAAGCTTGCGAATGATCGGGAGCATCGCCCACAGATACCCGACCGCCATCTGCTTCTCATAGTTCCATGTGATCTGCGAACCCATGATCCAGCGTCTGCTGACACTGTTTATCTCTTTTTTTGTAAGCTTTGTTTCATTTGTGTTAGTCTTCATATTCTCCATCTAACAGTCCCTCCTGTGAACTACCTGTGTTTGCTGCAGCTACTGCCTGAAATCCACAAAGGACGGCGCCGCGCCGGTGATCATCTCACAGCTTGATTTGCATGCCTGCGCGTAAGTGCCGTGTGAAGCAATGATATAGTACATGTATTAATCCTCCTGTTCTTTCAGGATAAACTCGATGACCGGCACCGCTGTGTCCGGCTTCTGGACCGGAAGAGTCACGAGCAGAGCCTTGTCTTCAAACTTATCCTTGATATGAATTTCAGTTACCTCCAGGTTCAGATCTTTATGGGATTTCCTCTTTCCGGACAGCCCTTCATCCTGAATGTATTTGATCTCGGAATGATCGTTTAAGAGCTGTGCATACTCTACCTCTCCCCCGAGTCCGTTGATCAGGAGCGAGCGGTACGGCCATGAGAACAGATGAAGATACAGGTGGTTTCCTCTCTGCGTGAACCTCGCATCAGCGGGAGCCTCATAATCACTCGGTCCGCATCCATATATGGATTCACTGTGCAGGCGCATCCACTCTCTCACGTCGTCCATAATGCTCATTGTGCGCCTGTCGATCTCACCGCGTCCGTTCGGACCGATATTGAGCAGCATGTTGCCGCCCTTGGATACTGTGTCAATGAGAAGTTTAATGACCATCTCGGAAGACTTCCAGTTCAGGTTGTCCCTGTCATATCCCCAGCTGTTGTTAAGCGTCTGGCACGCCTCCCACACGATCGGCTTCCCGCCATTATCAGCCTTGGAGCTTCTCTGATACTGCTCCGGTGTGCCGACACCGCGTCCTAAGCCCAGTCTGTCATTGATGATGATATCCGGCTGCAGGGAAAGGATCATCTGCTCAAGCTCTTCCGAGCCCCAGTCATCTTTACCTTTTCCCACAGAATCTCCCCAGTCGCGCTGCGGATAGGAGAAATCGAACCACAGATAGTCGATCCTGCCGTATCCGGTAAGAAGCTCTCTCACCTGTCCGTGCATAAATTTTCTGTAGGATTCCATATCTCCGGGATGGCTTTCAATATACTCTTTGTTATTTCTCTCCGGGTGATATCCGTCCACGAGGAAATCCGGATGATACCAGTCAAGGAGTGAGAAATATATTCCGACCTTCAGTCCCTCTTCGCGGAAAGCGTCGATATATTCCCTGACGAGGTCGCGGCCGAATTTCGTATTCGTGATCTTGTAGTCCGAGAGCTGTGTATCCCACAGTGCAAATCCTTCATGGTGTTTCGCTGTCAGTACCGCGTACTTAAATCCGGCCTTCTTCGCCATTTTTGCCCATTTCCGTGCGTCAAACAGATCCGGGTTGAAGTTGTCGAAGTATTTCTTATATCCCTCTGCACCGATCTGCTCCAGAGTCATGACCCATTCGTGCCTTGCAGCC
>DYCJ01000202.1 GCA_019418195.1 Clostridiales bacterium
ATTTCGATCAATTTGAGTGGTCTGGAGGCAAATCCGGGATTTAAGATCACGATCCCGCTGGCTGTACGCATCGCATACGCTGCAGTATTCGGAGACATTTTCATGAAATGTGTCTACCGGATGCGCCCGTATGAAGCTGTTCCCGGCACGACCAATGCAATCCACCGTAAATGGGTTGCTGTTGTACAGAAATTTGTATCCGAGGGATATCCTTCACGCAGAAAATTCAAAAAACTCTGCCGCGACATTATCAACGACTTCGACAACATTGAAATACTTGATATCAAAAAACCCCGTGTAGGTGTTGTAGGTGAGATCCTTGTAAAATTCCTGCCGGCTGCAAACAACCATCTGGTAGATCTTCTGGAAGCGGAAGGAGCCGAGGCGGTCGTTCCCGACCTGATCGACTTCATGCAGTACTGCTTCTACAACCAGAACTTCAAAGTATCCCATCTGGGATTCAAGAAGACCAAGGCGCTGATCGGAAACCTGGGCATCGCAGCTGTAGAGTGGCTGCGTTCACCGGCTACTAAGGCATTTGCTGACAGTAAGCACTTCGATCCGCCGGCACACATCGAGGATCTGGCAAAGATGGCATCCGAGATCGTTTCCATCGGAAACCAGACCGGCGAGGGCTGGTTCCTGACTGGCGAGATGCTGGAACTCATCCACAGCGGTGCCGGAAATATCGTGTGTACTCAGCCGTTCGCCTGCCTGCCGAACCACGTAGTGGGTAAAGGTGTTATAAAAGAGCTGAGAAGAAGACATCCCGAGTCTAATGTCGTTGCGATCGATTTCGATCCGGGTGCAAGCGAAGTAAACCAGCTGAACAGAATCAAGCTGATGCTGTCAACAGCGTTTAAAAATCTTGAGAAAGAAAAATAAAGATTTTTCACAGAGAATCCCCTGCCGGACACACTGGCAGGGGATATTTTATATTATGTTCATCCAATATATAATTTTCTGTCAATTCCGTCAGGTGACTCTGTTCAACAAAGAGATAAAACCAGTTCGAGCGCGGGATGCCATAGAACAAAACATTAAGTGAGAGCGTTCCGAAAAGCGTATCCCACGCTCGAACGGAAGCTTATCTCTTGAAGAAATCTTTATTTCAGACTCCTATTCTATAGAGGAAGAAGCAGCCTCCGAACAACCCGAGTATCAGTCCGGCATATCCGCCTGCACAGATCAGGTCGGCAAGTGCTGAAATGATTCCCGTGCCGGTCAAAGCACATACAACGAGCCCGGCAAGAACTCCTGCGATAGTCCATCCCACAATTATTATCGGAAGAAAAACCGATACCGCATGGCTGTTATCCATATATTTTGTAATAAGGTTCCATAATCCTCTGTACATCTTTCATCCCCCGTTTACTGTCTTATTATCATATGCGTGTGTAAGATAAATAGTAACTCCTGTTACATTTTTAGTGTAAACGAGAAATGTAAAAAACATGCCCTGCGTTTTGGAAACTTTATGTTAAACTGCTTTTAGAATGTCATATCTCCTTTTCAGCATATTGACTTTTCCAGTACTTTTTCAACTACATCAGATGGAAGAACTGCCAATTCTCCTGCGCCCGCCATCTCAAGTTCCTCTTTGCTTCCATATCCATACAGAACTCCAATGCTGTTAAGCCCGGCTTTTTTGGCTCCTGTCACATCATGGCTGCGGTCTCCGATCATGACCGCTGTTTCCCGGGCAACAGCACAGGACTCAAGCACATACTCAATAACCTCGTATTTGTCCGTTCTTCTCCCGTCCATACATGCGCCTCCGATAAAATCAAAATACTTGTCAAACCCGAAATGTTCTGCAATCTGTTTTGCATATTTTTCCGGTTTTGACGTAGCCATCAGTATCCTGATCCCTGCTGTTTTCAGCCCCTCGAGCATCTCCGGCACACCATCGTAAACACGGTTCTCAAAGATTCCTTTATCACTGTAATATTCCCGGTAGGTTGAGACCATAACCACTCCCTCTTCTTCGGATAATCCAAAGACGGACTGAAACTGCTCTTTCAGCGGCGGCCCAATAAAAGAGCGCAGGACTTCATCTGAGATTTCTGGAAGTGCATGCTTTTTTACAGCATACCGGATTGCGTTCATGATCCCTTGGCCGGAATCCGTGATCGTTCCGTCCAGATCGAAAATAGCGGTTGTATACCTCATCTCTTACTCTTCCTTTCATTAATAGTACCCTAAAAGCTTCTGATCTGATCTGCGTCTTCACTCTCTGTCTTGATCACTTTACGGATCACAACATAGTACCCATAGTCATCATTTACCTTTACATAGACCCGGTCTCCTTCTTTGTGTCCCAGAAGAGCTTTCCCGATCGGAGACTCAATGCTGACCAGACCGTTCAGCGAACTGCCTCGCACAGATGTTACGATCCGGTAAGACTCCACCTCATCGTCATCCTCACAATATATCTCAACGGTATTGTTAAGCCCTACCTCATCGGCTTTTGAATGATCTTCCACGATAATCGCCGTCTTGAGCATTCTCTCCAGATATCGGATACGGCTTTCATTTCTGTTTTTTTCTTTTTTGGCCGCATGATATTCAAAATTTTCACTGAGATCCCCGTGTGAACGGGCTTCTTTCACCGCCTCGATCAGTTCTTTTCTCTCAACAAGCTTGCGGTGCTCGATCTCAGCCCGGATTTTTTCTACATCGCTTTTGGTCAGTTTTTCACGCATATGTTCTGTTTCCTTCTTTCCTGTCGATATTGCAGTCAGCCGCCGGTCGGCCTTGCCGCTCGATGGCCGTTGCCCGTCGGATGCCCGTTCGGGCAGGCACGGCGGCCGTACGCCGGGCGTATCTCACCAAATGCCGGCATACAGACAGAGGCGCGGCATTACGCCGTGCCTCTGCATATATTGGTGCCTGTGACTATATAAAACTACAAATGCCCTTATTTTACGATCAGGGATTTTCCTGTCATTTCTTTTGGCTGCTCCATTCCCATCATCTCGATCAGTGTCGGAGCAATATCCGCAAGGCATCCGCCCTCTCTCAGTTTGTAAGACGGATCTGCATTTACAAGGATGAACGGAACCTGATTGGTCGTATGAGCCGTGAATGGCTCACCTGTCTCTTCATCGATCAGCTGCTCCGCATTTCCGTGGTCAGCGCAGATGAACATCTGTCCGTCAACTTCTTTGATGGCGTCAACTGCTTTTCCAACACACTCGTCAACAGCCTCGATTGCCTTGATCGCTGCATTTTCGACTCCTGTATGTCCTACCATATCCGGGTTTGCAAAGTTGATGATGATCACATCATACTTATCGGAACGGATTGCTTCGCACAGTTTGTCACACACTTCGTATGCGCTCATTTCCGGCTTCAGGTCATATGTCGCAACCTTCGGGGATTTTACAAGGATGCGGTCCTCTCCCGGATTCGGCTCCTCTACACCGCCATTAAAGAAGAATGTTACATGGGCATACTTCTCTGTCTCGGCAATACGTGCCTGCTTCAGATTATGCGCTGCAAGGAACTCGCCGAATGTATTTGTGATCTCTTCTTTCACAAATGCAACCTGTTTGTTCGGAATTGTCACATCATACTCCGTGAAGCACACATATGTCGTCTTCACTCTCTCGCCTCTGTCAAATCCTGTGAAGTCATCATCACAGAAAGTTCTAGTGATCTCTCTTGCACGGTCCGGACGGAAGTTGAAGAAGATAATGGAATCTCCGTCTTTTACCGTTGCCGTCGGAGCGCCGTCTTTCATAACTACCATCGGCACAACAAACTCATCTGTTACATCTTTATCGTAGGAAGCCTGGATTCCTTCTGTCGCGGAAACAGCCTGGTCTCCCTCCCCTTTTACAAGAGCTCTGTAAGCTTTCTCTACACGATCCCAGCGGTTGTCACGGTCCATCGCATAGTAACGGCCTGCAACTGTAGCAACCGCGCCCACGCCGATCTCTTTCATCTTTGCTTCCAGCTCTTCTACATACTCTTTTCCGGATGCCGGAGGTGTGTCACGTCCATCAAGGAAGCAGTGTACATATACTTTCTCGATTCCCTGTCTCTTTGCCAGTTCAAGAAGTCCGTAAATATGTGTGTTGTGGCTGTGGACTCCTCCGTCAGATACAAGTCCCATGAGGTGAAGTGCAGAATCATTTTTCTTTACATTCTCACATGCTGCCACAAGTGCTTTATTTTCGAAGAAATCACCATCCTGGATTGCCTTTGTGATCTTGGTAAGATCCTGGTATACGATACGGCCTGCTCCCATGTTCAGATGTCCTACCTCAGAGTTTCCCATCTGTCCGTCCGGAAGACCTACTGCCATGCCGCTGGCATTTCCTCTCACGAACGGGCACTCAGCCATCAGTTTGTCCATAACCGGTGTAGTTGCCTCAGCAACTGCGTTGCCGTGTTTGTCATTTCTTAAGCCGTAGCCGTCTAATATCATCAATACGGTTGGTTTTTTGCTCATATCCATATCTCCTTTTATTGTACATTTGGGAGCCTTGTCCCGTTACTTATTGTAACCGCTTTTCATACATTTTTCAAGATGCACTATCATCCTTAAGCCATGAACTATCCCCGCTTGGAAAGAGCTCTCAAAATCCCCCTGTCATGTCGTTCTCTTTGG
>DYCJ01000203.1:0-1737 GCA_019418195.1 Clostridiales bacterium
ATGTCCTGTAATCCATTTTTCTCCTTCCTGTAACGCGGTGCATTGTAAATTAAAATGAGAAATCCGGTACGAAATGTACCTCATGAAGGCATCTGCCCCATGAATTCGATGAAAAAAATATGTGAACAATATTATGTGCTCTTGATTATAGATGAGTCTCCAATCAAAATCAATGGGACATATTTCACAAAAAGACTGCGGAAATTTCTCCCTATTTCACAAAGGAGTCTAAAAAAAGGATGCACTTCCGAAAAAGTACATCCCGCTTTCGCATTATCAACTATGCAGTTGCTGCAGATCACACTCTTGACAGATACTCTCCTGTACGTGTATCGATCTTAAGCACGTCACCTGTCTCACAGAACAGCGGCACATTGACAACCGCGCCCGTCTCGACAGTAGCCGGCTTTGTAGCACCCTGTGCTGTATCGCCCTTAAATCCGGGTTCTGTCTCTGTGATAGCCAGCTCCACAAAAAGAGGCGGCTCTACAGAAAATACGTTTCCCTTATGGGAACAGATCTTAACTGTTTCATTCTCTTTGACAAATTTCAGGGCATCGCCTACAACTTCAGAATCCAGTGCAATCTGGTCGTATGTCTCCACATCCATAAAATTATACAGATCACCGTCTTTGTACAGATACTGCATATCCTTTCTGTCGATGTGAGCATTCTCAAACTTCTCAGTCGGGCGGAATGTCTTCTCAACCACACCACCGCTGATGATATTTTTCAGCTTTGTTCTTACGAACGCTGCTCCCTTTCCCGGTTTTACGTGCTGAAATTCCAAAATCTGATAAATATTTCCGTCAATCTCAACGGTAATGCCATTCTTAAAATCTCCTGCTGCGACCATTTATCTTCCTCCTTCGATTTGCGCGCCATACCGGCACTCCATTAATTAATTTTATACTAATTTTCCTTTTTTTTCAATGCTTTTTTATAGAAATGAAGAACGATCTTCTCAAGATATCTCTTGAGCACGATCTGGATCTCCTCTTTCGGATGGATCGGTTTCACAAGAATATTGCGGATCCCGGCTCTTTTCGCGCCCCATACGTCTGTAAAAAGCTGATCTCCGACAAAAACCGTGTTTGCACGGTCAGTTCTCATGAGTTCCATTGCCTTAATATAATTTTTAGTCGAGGGCTTATGTGCATTATAGATATATTTTGTTCCGATATCCTGGTTGAACATCTTTACCCTCGGCTCCTGATTATTGGAGATCAGACAGGAATGAAATCCGATATCCTCAAGCCTTTGAAACAGCTTTTTCGCACGTTCATCCGCCGGTGCTCCATGGGGCACCAGTGTATTGTCGATATCAAAGATCACGCCTCTGATTCCTTCCTCATATAGCTTTTCAAACGGAATGACATATGCGGACTCCACATATTCATCCGGAAAAAATCTTTCAAACATTATTTTTCATCCAACTCCATAAGCCTGGCGATCAATTCCTCACAAATCTGGAGGATTGTCTTGTTGTCTGTCTGTATCACTACGTCTGCCGCTGCTTCGTATTTTTCTCTGCGCTTCTCCATGAGATCCGCAATGAACTCCACATTGTTGTTTCCTTTGAGCAGCGGTCTGTCATTACTGTCTTTGACACGTTCGTAGATTGTTTCGGGGCTCGCAGTAAGAAGGACCACTCTGCCGTTCTTTTTCATCTCCACAACGTTTTCCTCGCGCAGAGCCACGCCGCCTCCACAGGATATGATACAATTTTTCCCTGTC
>DYCJ01000203.1:1747-4613 GCA_019418195.1 Clostridiales bacterium
AGATTCCGAAAATATTCTTCCCCGTATGTAGCAAAGATATCCGGTATACTCATTTCCTGGCGTTCCGAGATTTCCTGATCCATCTCAACCAGCCTCATATCAAACATTGTACTCAGATAGTCCGAAATAGTTGTTTTGCCGGCCCCCATAAAACCGATCAGGACAATATTATACGAAAACAGTTTCCTTGCCTGGATTCTCTTGCTGTTCCGCAGAATCCTCCGAAATACATCCTGGATTTCTTCCTGATATTTATTGCCTTTCAGTTTTTCATCGAGCTGTTTCTGCTGTTTTGCCTCCTGTGCAGGCTGCAGGATCGGCATCCCGTATGTTTCTTTGTAGGCCATTATCTTTTCGATAATGCTGTTACGCTCTACAAGGGCATCTATGATCTTATCGTCGCAGAGTGCAAGCTGCTCCCGATACATTTCCAAATCATTCATGTTCTTCCTCCACATCTGTAAATGTCAGCATATATGCAACCATCATATTATATCAACTTTCAGATGTGATAGCAAGACTCACATTTTCCTTAAAAGTCTCCCATGCATCTTCATGTTCCACATAGTATTTCGGACAGTTCTTCCCCGTCACGTCATAGTGTCGGATCACATCATCCGCCGTAAGATTAAATTTCACACACAGCCATGCTGTAAGCTGCACAAGAGAATGATATGTCTCATCTGTAAACTTTCCGCTTTCATCCGGATGACATACTTCGATAGATACAGTGTCATAATTCCTGTCATTCGATGCATAAGCTACTTCCCATGTAGGAACACACTGGATGATCTCACCGTCAAGTCCCACAACAAAATTACTGCTGGCCGAAGTCTCCTGTGAATACTGCAGACCATTGAAATAGTCTCTGTTCTCCTGCGCTGTACTTCCCGGATTTGCTGTATAGTGTATCACGATTCCTGTAATTCCATTGCTCTCAATCCCAGGACGGGAATAAGGATTGACGTCGAGAAGCTGTACATCGATATCCGGTTCTGAGGCATCTACATTTACATATGTGCCGCCATGAGACAGAAATCCCCGCACCGCCAGCACCAGCGTCAGGACAGCCAGTATCAGGATTCCCCACTTTATGTATGTGTTCTCCACAAATACAGCCGCCGTACTCCTGCCGCTTGCTCTTCTCTTTCCGTTCCTGTGTCCTTTGTATGTGTTCATCCTTAGTTCCACCCTTCAAACTATGATGTTACCACACATTTCTGTAACTATCATGAACAAAATCTTATGAAATTATAAAATACTATGATCCGTAACAATCACAAATATAAAAATCGCCGGCATATCGATACTATATCCCCCGGTAAACCGGGCTTAATATCGATACGCCAGCGGCTGCTGCTTATTATAGGCTGATATTATTCATCTACACTGTAGTTCGGAGCCTCTTTCGTAATATGGATGTCATGCGGATGACTCTCTCTCAGGGAAGCGGCAGAAATCTTGATAAATCTTCCGTTTGCTTTCAGCTCTTCTACTGTATGGGTACCACAGTATCCCATACCGGAACGCAGACCTCCCATAAGCTGGAACACTGTATCTTCTACAGTTCCCTTATAAGCCACACGTCCCTCAACACCTTCCGGAACAAGCTTCTTCGCATTTTCCTGGAAATAGCGGTCTTTACTTCCATTTTCCATAGCGGCGATAGAACCCATACCGCGGTATACCTTGTATTTTCTTCCCTGGTAAAGTTCAAATGTTCCCGGGCTTTCATCGCATCCGGCAAAAATGCTTCCCATCATACATACATTTGCACCGGCTGCGATTGCTTTTGTCATATCTCCGGAATACTTGATACCACCGTCAGCAATGATCGGGATACCGTACTCTTTCGCTGCTTCATAACAGTCCATGACTGCTGTGATCTGAGGAACACCGATACCTGCTACAACACGGGTCGTACAAATAGATCCCGGTCCGATACCGACCTTCACAGCATCCACTCCGGCATCGATCAATGCTTTTGTTCCCTCACCTGTTGCTACATTTCCGGCAATAACCTGAAGTTCCGGATATTTCTCCTTTACCATTCTGACTGTACGCAGTACGTTTGCAGAATGTCCGTGTGCTGAATCCATCACAACAACATCTACTTTTGCTTTCACGAGCTCTTCCACACGGTCCAGACAGTTTGCAGTGATACCGATTGCTGCGCCGCAGAGCAGGCGTCCCTGGGAGTCCTTCGCAGACAACGGATACTTGATCTGCTTCTCTATATCCTTGATCGTAATGAGTCCCTTCAGATTACCTTCGTCATCTACGATCGGAAGTTTCTCTTTTCTGGCTTTTGCGAGGATTTTTTTCGCCTCTTCCAGAGTAATCCCCTCTTTCGCCGTGATCAGTCCCTCAGAAGTCATGGATTCTTTTATCTTCTTAGAGAAGTCCTCTTCAAATTTCAGGTCACGGTTCGTAATGATCCCGACCAGTTTGCGTCCCTCTGTGATCGGGACACCCGAAATACGAAACTTTGCCATCAGACTATTGGCATCCTCCAGCGTATTTTCCGGTGAAAGGAAAAACGGATCTGTTATAACTCCGTTCTCGGATCTCTTTACCTTGTCCACCTCTTCAGCCTGCGCCTCGATAGACATATTTTTATGGATGATACCTATACCACCCTGACGCGCCATTGCGATTGCCATGCGGTGTTCTGTAACCGTATCCATTCCCGCACTCATCATCGGAATGTTTAATTTAATCTTCTTTGTCAGATATGTTGACAGGTCTACCTCATTCGGAATCACTTCTGAATACGACGGCACAAGCAGAACGTCATCAAATGTAATTCCTTCGCCAATAATCTTTCCCATATTTTGCTGACCTCTCTTTCTTTTGAATCCATATA
>DYCJ01000204.1 GCA_019418195.1 Clostridiales bacterium
GTTTATAAAAGAGAATGAGATTGATGTAGTTTTCCTGATGGAAAACCATCCGGCGCTGACGGTTTCACCTGTCCGGTTTTTTACAAAAGCAAAGTATGTGTTCTGTGATCACGGCGCTTTAATGAATGAATGGGAAAAGAAGGACATTACGGCTTTCAGGTTCTGGGATTCGCTGATCTCGCACAGAACCATAACGCTGACAGAACAGAACAGACAGGCCTATATAAAGAAATTCCACACAAATCCTGCTAAGATCCAAAGTATTTATAACTGGATCAGGCCGGAAGTGCTGGAAAGCCGGAAACCTTACGACAGTGATTCGAAAAAGATTCTTACGGTAGGGCGTTTCAGTGAGGAAAAAGGGTATGATATGCTTGTGGAAGTTGCGAAAAACGTGTTGCCCGGGCATCCGGACTGGGAATGGCATTTGTACGGTACGGGACCGACATGGGAAGAGACAAAGAAGAAGATTGAGAGTTACGGGCTCGGTAAGCAGGTCCTGCTGAAAGGCAATGTCAAAGATGCCTGGCGTCTATTTTATCAGTATGCATTCTGCGTGCTTCCATCATATAGAGAGGGACTTCCCCTTGTACTTCTGGAAGCAAAAGCCAGTGGGCTTCCTATGGTTAGTTTTGATGTGGTAACAGGACCTAATGAGATCATCAGAGACGGGAAAGACGGGTATCTGATACCGCCGTATGATCTGGATATGATGGCAGAACGGATGGAAGAGCTGATGCTCGATAAAAACATGCGGACAGAATTTTCCAAAGAGACAGCGACAGATATTCAGAAGTTTGAAAAAGATAAAATATACGATCAGTGGAGAAAACTGATAGAAGAATTGAGTTAGGGAAAGGCAGTGGATGATGGAACAGATGAAAGTGCTTCAGATCGGTCTGGGATTTAATCCGGGCGGGATGGAAAGCTTTATAATGACATATTACAGAGAATTACGGAAGTGTGGGGTACAGTTTGATTTTATTGCTATGTTTCCGCATATTGCATATGAAGAAGAGATACAAGCTCTCGGCGGGAAGATATATCATACCTCTGATGCCAGGAAACATCCTGTAGCGTTTTATAAAGAAATGCGAAATATTTTAAAGGCTGAGACTTATGACATAGTTCATGCGAATATGCTTTCAGCAGCGAATATTGTCCCGCTTATTGCTGCAAAACGCGGTGCAGTCAGGAAAATAATTGCACATTCTCACAATTCTTCCACTCCGGGGATGGTGCGCAATATTCTTCACCGGCTTAATAAGCCTCTCATTCCGCATTTTGCGACAGATCTGTTCGCCTGCAGTGCAAAAGCCGGAAAATGGATGTACTCGGATAAAATGATGAAAACGGAGAGATTTCATATTATTCCGAATGCTCTTGACATGAAAAAATTCCTGTATGATGAAACCGGGCGGGAGCAGGTGCGGGCTGAACTGGGTCTGAAGGACCGTCTGGTCATCGGTCATGTGGGGCGGTTTGAAGAGCAGAAGAACCATGAATTCCTTATTGAGATTTTCAGGGAGATTGCAGCCGTCCGCGAAGATGCCGTACTGCTTTTGATTGGTGAAGGAGAACTTCAGGACGGCATCAGGAGAAAGGTGAAAGATTACGGTCTTACAGATAAAGTGCAATTTCTCGGTGTGCGCAGTGACGTCCCCCGACTTTGGAAAGCAATGGACATATTTATCCTGCCGTCTTTGTTTGAAGGTCTGCCCATTGTGGCGCTTGAAGCTCAGGCCTCCGGAGTCTGCAGCATACTTGCTGATACGATTACCAGAGAAGCGCAGCTGACGGATAATGTGAGCTTTCTGTCTTTGAATGATTCTCCGGGAAAATGGTGTGAGGAGGTCCTTTCTCATATCGGTTATGTCAGGAATCAGGCAGTGAACGAAAAAATTCTTGCGGACTTTAGAAAAGCAGGCTATGATATAGAGACAGCAGCTCAAGCGCTGCTCTCATATTATAAGCAATAAATAGGGGGAAGTGTGATGCCTGAGGTAAGCGTTATCATTCCTGTGTATAAAGTAGAAAAATATATTCATAAGTGTATAGACTCTGTCCTTAACCAGACTTTCCGGGATATACAGGTGATCCTTGTAGATGATGGAAGTCCTGATAATTGCGGTCATATTTGCGATGAATATTCGAAGGCTGACAAACGTGTTTCTGTTGTCCATAAAGAGAATGGAGGTCTGAGCGACGCGCGTAATGCGGGGATGAAATATGCTGAAGGAAATTATATTCTGTTTGTGGACAGTGACGACTATATTGAACACGATATGATCGAATATATGTACAGCCGTATCAAAGATTCGGATGCTGATATGGCAACCTGCGGGATTTATGAAGTGTACAGTGACAGGATCGAGGAACAAAAGAGAGAGCCGGAATTTGTGTGCTCTGGTGAGGAAGCGTTCCGCTGTATACTCCAGGGACATACGATCCGCGGGGAAGTGTGGAATAAGCTTATACGGAAAAGCTGTATGAGCGGGATAGAATTCCCAAAAGGCCGCCTGTATGAAGACATCTATTTTACTGCAGACCTTATGCCGCGGATAAAGAAAGTCGTAGTCGGCACAGAACCGAAATATTATTATCTTCACCGCTCAGACAGTATTACCGGAAGGGCATATCGTCCGAAATTATATGATATAATTGATGGGTATACGAAAAATTATCAGGTTGTGAAACAAAAGTTCCCTGCACTTGAAAAAGAAGCGCAGTGCCTGTGGCTCTGGTCCAGATTTATCGTGCTGGACAAGATGCTGCTGGAAAACAATTATAAGGAACTGGAAGGCTACAAAGAGCTGAAACGATTTATCAGAAGACATCTGTCCGCAATACTGTGCAATCCATATTTTCAGAAGAAGCGTAAGATATCTGCGGTTGTCCTGTTTGTGAGCACAAAGCTTTACAGACGTCTTGTTTTTATCAGTGAGGAGAAGAAGAGATAACATATGAGAAGTGAGCAGGCCTTTAAAAATATGGCTGCAAATCTGTTCCTGCAGATTGTAGTCTTTATATCAGGGATCATTCTTCCGCGATTTATCCTGCAGGCATATGGATCGAGCATAAACGGAATGATCACTTCGGTCAATCAGTTCCTGACTTATCTGGGGCTTGCAGAGGCCGGGGTGGCGACTGCTTCGGTGGTGGCGCTCTACACACCGCTCGCGCTGGGAAGAAAAGATGAAGTAAATTCGATATTGTCGGCTGCGAGAAAGTTTTATAACCGTTCAGGAGTGCTATTCTTATCCCTTACGGCAGTGCTGGTATTTATTTATCCGTTCTTTATCAGCGGTCAGCTTGACAACAGTCTGGTACGATGGATGATCGTTGTACTGGCGGGCAGCACTCTGGTTGATTATTTCTTTTTGGGGAAATACCGTGTACTGCTGATGGCAAATCAGGAAGGATATGTCGTTGCCTTGATCCAATCAGTGGGAACAGTGGCGAACATGGTTGTGTCTATCGGGCTGATCTATGCCGGTGCGAGCGTGCTGGCAGTAAAAGCTGTGGCGACAGGTGTTTATGTGCTGCGGCTTTTTCTTGTAAAAGCGTATGCGAAAAAGAAATACCCTGACCTTGATTTTCATGCACAGCCGGCGGAAGGGGCGCTGAAGCAGAAAAATGCTGCTCTTTTTCATCAGGTTGTCACCATTATTGTCAATAATACAGATACAACGATCCTTACCATCTGTCTTGGCAGCAGATCCCTTCTTGAAGTCAGCGTATATGGAATATATATGCTCGTGGTCAATGCAGTAAATCAGCTTCTTACGTCTTTCTCGAACGGGCTCACGGCGGGCTTTGGTGAAGTGATAGCCAGAAGGGAAGAGGAGACGTTAAAGAAGAGTTACTCGGACTATGAATATATGTTCTTTCTTATTTTCTTTGTTGTAGTAGCGTGTATGGGAGTTCTGCTTATTCCGTTCATATCTGTATACACGATCGATATGAAAGATGTCCAGTATGTACGTCCGGTTATCGCAGTATTATTTACTCTGTTGGTATTCCTGCAGAATGTAAGGATCCCGGGACTTACGATCATCTGTGCGGCAGGTCATTACAAAGAAACCCGGTATCAGGCCGGTCTGGAGGCGGCGATCAATATAGTTGTTTCTCTGGCACTGGTATGGAGTATGGGGATGACTGGTGTTCTGATCGGAACAGTGTGCTCATATGGTTACAGATCCTTTGAGATTATTTTATATACGAACCGGCATTTAATACCGGGAACTGCAAAGACTGCTTTTATCAGGATTATAAGGAATCTGATCGTTACGGCAGTACTGATTGTGGCAGGGATATGGCTGATCCCTCAGAATATGACCTCATTTATCAACTGGTTCATATATGCGGTGGCAGCGGGAGTAGTCAGTGTTGTTTTGATCGTCGGTGTAAATTATATTGCGGAGCCGCAGGAGTTTAAAAATCTTATTCTTCGCATATTGGGAATTGTTTCGCGGAAGAAACACTGAATTATCCTTGCAATAATACTATGATTCGTATATAATTGTTGCTGATTTCATGAGCTGTCACCAGACTGCTCTCATGAGTTGTCTTTA
>DYCJ01000205.1 GCA_019418195.1 Clostridiales bacterium
ATTTTATACAATATATGTTAAAATATCATAAGACGGGATGAGCCAGCTTGTTCTGTTGCATTAAGAAAAAAGGTGGATACAAATATGAAGAAAAAGAAGCAGGTATTTTTTCAGCCCGCGCAGACGGAAGAAGAGAAAAAGAAACGGATAAGAAACATTATCATAACGGCAGTGGTCCTGGCGATCGCGGCAGTGGCGTGCTATTTTGCAATGCCGAAAAATAAAGATCTTTCCCAGAGCAGCATATTCGATCAGGCAGAGGTTGAAGCGCTTGCGGAGCAGGTAGTGGAGTATATTAATGAAGAGAATTTCGACGGATTAAAAGAAATGTCTGTCGATGAGATGTCCTCTATTATGAATAAAGAGAGAATGGACGAGGCAAAAGCCCGTGTATCCGAGGACTGGGGAGAATTTCAGTCTATCACCAATATCTCCACCACAGAGGTAACGCAGCGCGGGGTTACGGCAGCCCTTGCATATGTAACGGCGGACTATGAAAATGCAGAGATCCGATATACGTTTGCATTTGATGAAGATATGAAGCTGGCGTCTTTGGGAATACAATAACAGTAAGAAGATATCAGAAACAGAAAGGAGTTTTTTGTGATGAAGAAAGAAGTACTGGACTATGTAGCAGAGAAAACACATGAGATGATGGAAGCGCATTCCTGCAGTGCAGAGGCAAAGGCAGCGGGACAGGCATGGCTGGATGCAGTGGGAACGGAAAACGAAGCACAGGAGACAGAGAAGTATATCGCAGAGCTTGAGGCGGATATCATGCCAATAGACAATCTGATCGCATTCGCAGAGTCCGGGGGCGGTGTAAAAGTCTTCGGTGACAATGCTCCGGGAGTAGCGGCTCACGCAAAGGAGATCAAGGCAGCAGGCGCAAAATACTGTGACTGCCCGGCATGTGCAGCTGTGGAGGCGATCCTTGCGAAGAAAGACGAGATGCTGGAGGCATAAAAATAAAGGAGGCTGTCGACTATGAAAATGAAGATCCGAAATAAGGCGGCATTTACAGATGAAGTGACGCCGTTAGAAGAAGAAAATGCCCGGGTTTCCTACGAGGCAGCGCTGGAAGGAATCGTGCTTTTGGAAAATGACGGCACACTTCCGATCGTACCTGGTAAGGTGGCACTGTACGGGGCAGGAGCAGGCATGACCATTAAAGGCGGAACAGGCTCCGGCGAAGTAAATGAGCGCCATGCAGTCTCGATCCTGGAGGGAATGGAGGCGGCAGGCTTCACAGTCACGACGAAAAGCTGGATTGAGAGATATGAAGAGGAGTACAGGAGAGGGGAAGAGGAATATGCGGCAGAATTCCGCCGCAGGATGCTGAAACTTGATGTGGTGAACATGATGGGAACGCCGTATCAGTATCCCTTCGGGGATCCGGTGACTATCGAGGATGTTAATGAATCTGATACGGATACGTGTATCTATGTTATCGCCCGTCAGGCGGGAGAAAGTGCTGACAGGAAGCTTAAGAACTTTGAGTATTCACTCTCGGATGAAGAGAAGGCCAATCTTGCTATGTGCGCGGCGAATTATGAGAAAATGATCGTAGTGATCAATGTCGGTTCTGTGTTTGACATGAGTTTCCTTGATGAGATCGCGGGGATCGGCGCGGTCGTGTACTACGCACAGCAGGGAATGAAAGGCGGAAATGCATTTGCTGATCTGATCTGCGGGAAAGTTTCCCCATCGGCGAAGACAGTGGATACCTGGCCGGAGAAATATGAGGACATTCCGTTTGCCATGGACTACAGCTATCTGAACGGCGACGTGGATCAGGAGTATTACAGAGAGGGGATCTATGTCGGTTACCGCTATTTTGACAGCTATGATGTAGAGCCCCGGTATCCTTTCGGGTACGGACTTTCCTACACAGATTTTGCGATTGAAACGGGAACGGTCACGGCAGCCGGCGGAAAGGTGACTGTCTCGGCAAAAGTGACTAATACCGGCAGCACATATTCCGGGCGGGAAGTTGTCCAGCTCTATGTGAGCTGCCCGAAGAGCGGTATGGCCAAAGAATATCAGAAACTTGCTGCATTTGCAAAGACAGAAGAGCTAAAGCCAGGGGAGAGCACAAATGTATCGCTTACATTTGCAATGGAGGAGCTGGCGTCCTACAGGGAGGAAGATGCGGCTTACGTGCTTGAAAAGGGTGATTATATCTTAAGGACCGGCGCTTCCAGCAGAGACACTTCTGCAGCGGCAGTACTGGTCATGGACGAGGATATCGTGACAGAACAGTGTGAGAATATCTGTCCTACAGTGCTCGAAGTAAAAGAAATGGAACCTCCGATGCAGTCCGATACCACGGATGAACAGGATACGGATCTGGAGCGCATCCCGGTGAAAGCTGCGGACATTGCGACTGCCGGCCACCTGTATGAAGAGCCGGAGATTTATTCCTCACCTGTGACCGATGCAGTCCTCAATGTCCTGACGGAAGAGGAACTGTGCGATGTGGTGACAGGTGCCGGTGCGGGGGGGAACGGAGCGAAATTCTTTGATGCTCCAGGATCTGCGGGATATACGACAGGAGAACTCCTGGACAAAGGGCTTCCCAATGTATGTCTGGCAGACGGACCGGCGGGTCTCCAGAAGACTTCTGCCGTGACAAGGAGCGGAAAGTTAAAAGGCGTGGAGCCGATGCTTTCGGCCATGAACTATGTGCCCGGAGTTGTAAAAAGGATCATGCTGGGCAACCCGGCAAAACAGCCATGCGTTTACCAGTTTGCAACGTCATTCCCGACAGGGCTTGCCCTTGCACAGTCCTGGAATACCGCTCTTGCAGAGCGTGTCGGTAAAGCAGTAGGAAAAGAGATGGAGAGATACGGCGTTACCTACTGGCTGGCGCCGGGAATGAATATTCACAGGAATCCCCTGTGCGGACGCAATTTTGAATATTATTCGGAAGACCCGCTCCTTTCGGGAAAGATGGCGGCTGCTATAAGTAAGGGGGTACAGTCCAGAAGGGGATGCTATGTGACCATCAAACATTTCTGCTGTAATAATCAGGAAGACAACCGGAATCATACGAACGCAAATGTAAATGAGCGTGCACTCCGGGAAATCTACTTGAGGGGATTCAGGATCGCCGTGCAGGAAGGACATGCGAAAGCACTTATGACAAGCTACAACAAGGTCAACGGCACGTATGCGAATAACAGTTATGACCTGATCACAAAAGTGCTCCGAAATGAATGGGGCTTTGACGGAGTCGTGATGACAGACTGGTTTGCGACAGGAAAAGACGTGGGAAGCCACAGTGCTGCGATTGAGGCCGGCAATGACCTGATCATGCCGGGGGGTAAAGGTGTTGTCAGAGAACTAAAGAAAAAACTGAAAACAGGAGAGCTTGACAAGACTTCACTCAGAAGATGTGCCGCCAATGTGATCAGGGGAATCACGGGATCGAGGATATATCAGGCATACCGGAGGATGTACGGAGAAAAAGAGAGCTAGAACAATATAACTGCAATATAAAGAAGGCTGCGGATGTATGGGATTCGCAGCCTTTCTCTGTCCGGATCATTCAAGAGTGCTTGAAGATTTTAGATATGGTATGAACTATGACCTTAACAGACATAATAACGGAAAAGGAGGAACAGTCTATGAACAACACAAAATTTTATCTGGCAGAAAAAGACTTAAAGGAATTCCGGTATTATCTGCAGGAACGAGAGAACTCGGGGGCGACGATTGAGAAATATATGAGAGATGTAAAAAAATTTATGGATTTTGCAGGAACAGAGCAGCCTGTTGATAAGGAAAGACTTCTCAAGTATAAGGAATGGCTGATCGATAACTATGCAGTCAGCAGTGTGAATTCCATGCTTGTGGCGCTGAATCAGTTCCTGCTCTTTATGGAGAAAGGACGTCTGCGGCTCAAACGTATCAAAGTACAAAGGGCGGATATCCTCAGCATAGATAAGGCGCTGGATAAGAGAGAATTCCTCAGGCTTGTGCGCACTGCCAGACAGTATGGGAAAGAACAGATCGCAATGATCATGGAGACGATGTGTGCAACAGGAATTCGTGTGAGCGAACTTAAATTCTTTCGCGTAGAAAACATCAAAGGCGGCGTGATCAGAGTCTGGAATAAAGGAAAATACCGTATGGTCATCCTGCCTGAGATACTTCGGAAAAAACTTCTTATATATATAGGAAGAAACAGGATCCGTTCGGGAGTGATATTCCGTACCCGCACAGGGCGGGAAAAAAACCGCTCAAATATATGGAAAGAAATGAAAGTGATAGGAGATCTCGCGGGAGTCAGCCTCAGAAAGGTATTTCCGCACAATCTTCGTCATCTGTTTGCCCGTACATTCTATCGTGAGACAAAGAATCTGATAAATCTTGCAGATATACTCGGACACAGCAATCTGGATGTCACAAGAGGCTATGCTTCAGATGGAATCAAAGAGTGGAAACGAAATATGGAAAAGATAAACCTGATTGAAACAGAGACATAACAATTATTATGTAGTAATAGATCCTTT
>DYCJ01000206.1 GCA_019418195.1 Clostridiales bacterium
GGATAAGGTTGACGATTTAAAGAAATATTTGTAAAATATTCTGAAAATGATCGTCAAAAGTACCGGGTACTTTTGCAAAAAGTGCCCGGTACTTTTTATCAGAAAGGAGCCCCGGATGAAACTCAAAACAAAACTTGTCATTGTTTTTCTTGTTGTAATGATCCTGCCGATGATTTTTATAACGGTAGGGGTGCATATGATCGGCAGAGGTGAAAGCGGAGAAGTGATGCAGCTGTATATAATGCTTGTCGTTATTACCACGGCGCTTCTGATCTACTGGATCTACCGGTCGGTCTCGGTTCCTCTTGCAAAGCTGCAGAAGGCCGCCCGAAACATCAAAGAAGGAAATCTGGATTTTGAGATCAGGCAGGAGTCTGACGATGAGATCGGTCAACTCTGTCAGGATTTTGAGGAGATGCGTCTGCGTCTGAAGGCGAACGCAGAGGAGAAGGTCCAGTTTGACCGGGAAAATAAAGAGCTTATAAGTAATATTTCCCATGATCTGAAGACGCCGATCACTGCTATCAAGGGTTATGTGGAGGGAATCATGGACGGTGTGGCAGATACACCGGAAAAGATGGACAGATATATCAAGACCATATATAATAAAGCTAATGAGATGGATCTTCTCATCAATGAGCTGACGCTGTATTCCAAGATTGATACAAACAGGATCCCGTACAATTTCGCAACAATCTCCGCGAAAGAATACTTTGAAGACTGTGCGGAAGATCTCCATATGGAACTGGAAGCAAAAGGTGTTTCGTTCACTTACCGCAATGCGATGCAGGACGACTGCAAAGTGATCGTTGATCCGGAACAGCTCAGAAGGGTGATCAATAATATCGTATCTAATTCCCTGAAGTATATGGATAAACCAAAGGGAAAGATCACGATGGAATTAAAGGATGTGGGAGATTTTGTCCAGATTGAACTGGGCGACAATGGAAAGGGGATTGCCTCAAAAGATCTGCCGTATATATTCGACAGATTCTACCGGACGGATGCATCGAGAAATTCATCCAAGGGCGGAAGCGGCATCGGCCTCTCCATTGTAAAAAAGATCGTCGAGGAGCACGGAGGAAACATCTGGGCCACCAGTGATGAGGGCGCTGGTACGACAATGTATTTTGTAATAAGAAAATATCAGGAGGTACCAATTGATGAGTAAGCGTATTTTGATCATTGAAGATGAGGAGAGTATCGCTGATCTGGAGAAAGACTATCTGGAGCTGAGCAACTTTGAGGTGGAAGTTGCAAATGACGGAGAGACGGGACTTAAGAAAGGGCTTGAAGACGACTTTGATCTGATCATTCTTGATCTGATGCTGCCCGGTCTTGACGGTTTTGAGATATGCCGTCAGATCCGTGACCAGAAAAATACACCGATCATTATGGTGTCCGCTAAGAAGGATGACATCGACAAGATCAGAGGTCTGGGGCTGGGAGCAGATGATTATATGACAAAGCCGTTCAGCCCGAGCGAACTGGTCGCACGCGTGAAAGCACACCTTGCCCGTTATGAGAGGCTGATCGGAAGCAACGTAGAAGAGAATAAAGTCATTGAGATCCGGGGCCTGAAGATTGATACGACGGCGCGGCGCGTGTGGGTAAACGGTGAGGAGAAGTCATTTACCACAAAGGAATTTGACCTGCTGACATTCCTCGCAGGCCATCCAAACCACGTGTATACAAAGGAAGAGTTGTTCCGAGAGATCTGGGATATGGAGTCCATCGGAGACATCGCCACAGTGACCGTACACATCAAGAAGATCAGGGAGAAGATCGAGTATGATACGTCACACCCGCAGTATATTGAGACGATCTGGGGTGTGGGATATCGGTTTAAAGTATAAAGCAAAATAAAACAGACATCTGCCGTCCGGCAATACCAGTTGTGGTATGACCGGGCGGTATTTTTTTCGGCAATGGTGAAGCTACGGGAAAAGTGCAGACTGAACAGCTTTTTCAGGAGAAAGTGTAACAGTTTACAAGACCCGGATGTTATATTAATAGAAGAAGTAATGTACAGGAAGGGAAGATAAACGTTAACAGACAAAGGGGGTGAGGGTTTGGAAAAGGAACTGCTGGAAGAACTGTACCACAGATACGGGCAGGAAATATACAGATATTTATATGCTATATGCAAGAACAGGCTTATGGCTGAGGACATCATGCAGGACGTATTCTGCAAAGCCCTCATCTCACTTCCCTCAAGTCATGTAAATGCCCGGGCGTGGCTCTATATGGTGGGCAGAAATCTTCTGTTCAATGAAATGAAAAAACAGAAAAGGCAGATATATTCGGAAGAGCCGGAAAAAAGGGCGACAGACAGAATGAGAGGTTTTGACGGCGTATCCGAAGGAAATCCGGAAGATGAGACGATTAAGAAAGAGGAACGCGAGATCATCAGACAGGCACTCCTAACGCTGGATACAAGAAAACGGGAGATCCTGATCTTGAGCTATTTTGAACATTTTACGCTGAAGGAGACGGCTGTGATCATGGGCATATCCTATGAAAATGCAAGAATCCTGAGTATGCGGGCGAAGAGAGAACTGAGGAGGATAATGGAGGTGAACGGTTATGAAGTATCATGAATTACTGGAGCTTTATAAAAAGAAGGAACTCGGAGAAGAGCAGAGGGAGATGGTGGAGCAGGATATCGAACGGCACGAGGCGATCAGCGAGTATCTGTTTGAAATGGAAGAGGCGGATATTCTGCAGGGCCCCGCAGAAAAGCCGGAAGGATCTGAGATAAAGGCCAAGACTGCCGGAAAGGAGAGGGATACGGCAGATGATTTTACAAAACGCGTGAACCGTGCGATCCGGCGTGCATTTCTTAAGATGGGAGCAGCAGTATGTGCCGTGACCCTGGTCGTAGTCCTTCTGATCCTGTTTGTGCTCCCGAACATTGTCTCGAACTTTTATTATGACCCTGGTCGTATCGTGAGCGAAAATAACTATGGGGGAACAACTAATCAGATGAGCCTCGATCTGGCAGTGTATACGGAACTCGCCCTGCCGGGCACTTACAGGGATAATGTACAGGTGGAAGACAGGGGGTACGGAAACTATAATATCACTATCTATCAAAGCGTGAGCAGGAGTGGGGAATTCCATCATGTGGCAGGCCGGATAGAGAAAAACAATCTCAGGCTGTATGATATCAACTTGTTCAATATATCGTCAGGAAATAGCTTTGGATGGTTCCAGATGAATATGGACCGGAAAGATACTCTGACTGAGCAGGTGGAAAAGGGAGTGGGCAGTTTTGCCTATACGCCGGAAAGTAAAGAGCAGTCAGCCAAATATCTGGAGGAGCTGGACGACAATAAGCTTTATCTTGCATATGTGACGTTGGATAAAATCCTTTCCTATGACGACTTTATCAGGTTCACGGAAAAATATTCGGAACAGATGTCGGATATCTGGTGCGTACCGAGGACTGCGGTGGATTCTCATATGCCCATAGGAAGACCTGCAAATCTGGGATTTTATATTCAGCTGGAACAGTCTTCGATGCGGGAATGGGACCGTGAGAAATATCCGGATCTGATACTCTGGGCCTTTGACGATATGTCAGATTGGGACGAGGCTGAGGAGAAGATCAAAGATGAAGCATATGCAGCAGAGCACTTTGCCGTAATGCTGGACTATATGTCCGAGCAGGATAAGTTCCTTAGAATGATGGGAGAGCAGGCCGCGGAAACTTACGCTGAGGCTGCGGACTATATCAGAGAAAACGGACTGCAGATTTATGGATTTGCCTGTGTGGCCGACAAGGAGACGCTGCTGGAGCTGAACGCGGAAGATGCGGTGTTTGGGATTCGTACCGAAGAAGTCGGCTGATTTTACTTGACAAATATATCATCTCACGATACATTATAATTACAATATATCATTTGACGATATATTGTAAGCCGAAAAACGATTAAATGGTTATAGAGAATTCTAACAGGAAGGAGTGGGATGATGTCAGAAAAAGAAATACCGTTGACAGAAGCTTTTTTCTATATTTTACTGGCGCTCAGGCGGCCGAACCACGGTTACGGTGTTATTCAGGAAGTGGAGGAACTGACAAAAGGCCGGGTGGTCCTCGGTGCCGGTACACTGTACGGAGCGCTGCAGACCATGCAGAAGAGAGAGTGGATCAGGATCTACAGCCAGGATATGGAATCAAGGAAAAAGAAAGAGTATATTATTACAGATACAGGCCGGAGTGTATTTGAAGCCGAAAGGAACCGGCTCGCGGAACTTCTTGACAATGCAAGGCTCATGGAGGTGGAGTGCGATGATCAGATTTAGACTGTATTTTGATAAAGATAAAGAAACGGCATGGCTTAATGAGATGTCCGGATGCGGATGGGCGATGAACGGTTTTTTTGCGGGATTCTACAGATTTGAAAAATGTGAGCCGGGAGAGTATACATATCAGATTGATTTTGGAG
>DYCJ01000207.1:0-3610 GCA_019418195.1 Clostridiales bacterium
CAGCAGTACTACTCAAACTCGCGTTCTTCTCCCGGGAACCGGGATCGCGTACAACTGTGGATCTGACCCTTTTCAATACATGGGGAACAACAATGCAGGCACATGCTTTTTTCGTGGAGAATATTATTATGTTCATTCCGTTCGGGATGCTGATACCGACCGCATTCCCTGTGATGAGAAATATCTTTGTCTGCACATTGACCGCACTGGCCTGCAGCCTTTGTCTTGAAATGTTCCAGTTGATAACAGGGCGGGGCTTCTGCCAGCTGGATGATGTAATAACGAATACACTGGGGGCTTTTATTGGATATATGGTATATAGGATGTGGGTAGTAATGCACCGGACATTGATTTCAGACTAAATTGGTTTTAGACTAACTAAAAAGGTCACTTGCCGCCATTCAAAATCTCCTTCTGGAAATAGATGTATGTTATATTGTATAATGAATTTATTATAGTCTGCCGTATGTACAATAATATTATTGTTTTAAGGAAGGGAATACAGAAGATGAGTACAATAAAATGGCTGCATCTCTCAGATCTTCACTTGAATACCCCCGGATTTGCTTCCTCTTTTCTGAGAGATAAATTGCCGATATTTCTAAAAAAGGAACATATTATCTGTGACTATGTTTTCTGCACAGGTGATCTACGTGACGCCAGACAGGGAGAATTTCCTGACGACAAGGGCCGGTTCCTCAAAGACGTCTGCAGCGCGGTGGATGCAAAAGATCTGTTCATCGTCCCCGGTAATCATGATATAGACAGAGGAGCTAAATCTCCGGCAGATGGAGATTCTAGCCGGCATGAAGCTGTTCAGCGGATACTTTTTCACAGAAAAGGCTATTACAGATCTGACACAGGTATTATCGATACAAATGATCTTTACATTTTAAACCAGAAACAGGAAGAGTTTAGAAACTATATCGCCAATGTCATTCCTGCTGACAGGATGAAGCTCTACTGCGATCCTCT
The DNA here is from genome assembly GCA_019418195.1 of Clostridiales bacterium. GTDB lineage: Bacteria > Bacillota > Clostridia > Lachnospirales > Lachnospiraceae > Mediterraneibacter. The sequence goes on from DYCJ01000207.1 coordinate 976, forward strand.
AAGGCCGCATTTCAACATTGAAACAGAATTTCTCAATATCCTGCATGTGGATTCTACTCTGATATATACCATGGATCAGGAAAGTGACATGATCGTTGGAACGGATCTGCTTTACAATGCAATAAAAACAATCAACAAAGAGAAACCTACGATTCTGCTGACTCATTATGCATATCCCATGCTGGCTCAGAAAGAAAGGAAAAATGTCCGGGAACTTTTGCATGATAGCGGAATACAATTATGGCTGGCCGGGCACGAACATGAGCACAATCTGCAGCCCGTTGGTTATCTTCATTCTATTCAGGCGGGAGAGCTGCGCCTGGAAGACAGCTGCAATACAAGCGTACTTGTGGGGGAACTGGATACAGATACAGGAGCCGGCAGCATAAGAGCATATGCATGGTTTCCGGAAGGATGGTATCCGTATCCGGCTGTATGGCATGGAACAGGACGAGATGATATATACCCTTTCGTCTTACAGCTTCAGGAAAACGGTATCCTCCGCTCTCATGAAGCTGTGAACAGCCACCAGCATAATCAACAGTACGAACATGCAGCACCACTTGATGCTTTATATGCGGATATAAAATGCGGCGGAAAAATATATCAGGGGAAAGATGGACTGAAGAACTGTCTATCTGATATATGGGAACGATCCGAAAGTCTTGTTCTGATCGCCGACGGAGGTATGGGGAAAACCACAAGGCTGCTGTCGACCTGCGATCTGCTTTATCAAAAAGCTGCAGTTTATATACCTCTGGAAAGCGCAGATCCGAAAAATCTGGTCAGAGATATCTGCAGAATCGTATTTTCAGACTCTGACGAAGAGAGACTTTATCAGTATGCAGGGACCCGGCACACCGCACCTGATCTCTATCTCTTCTTTGACGGGATGAATGAAGTCAATGGCGATCAGGAGCAGAAGTTCGTCAATGAAATACAGAAGATCAAAAGAGACTATTCAGGGATCCAGATTATTATCACGTCCAGAAGTGATTTTACAGAACGGTGCTATCTTACCAACTTTATCAAAGGCAGGCTGGAATCATTGCGGCAGGATCAAATAAAGGCCCTGTTCTCTGAGAACGAATGGAAGCAGATCCAGAGCAATCCGCCTCTGATGAAGCTCATCCAGAATCCTATGATGGCAACGATCTACAACCATATTTCCCCAGAAATAGGAAAAAACAAAAAGTACATTGACTGGATCGATGATATCACAAATGAAACAGACCTGATCTACGACTACTATATGGCTCAGTTGTCCCTGAGTTTTTCCAGGCAGGAAAAGGTGCAGGTCGTCCATATAGCACAGATCCTTTATAAATGTCTCCCATATATTGCCTGTGAATTTGAGCGTAATGCAAGACATACGATGCCGGCCGACGAATTTCAAGATCTGCTGGAACGGGCAGCCAGCATAGGATCTGACAGAAACGTGGAGAAGCTTAAAAGAGGCCTTCGTATCCGGTCAGTGAGAGAAATGACAGACTTTGATCTCGAAGACTATCTGTTTAATGTCTCTCACCTTATGTATGAATCCGACGGTATTGTCTCCTTTCCGCATCAAGTCTACAGAGATTATCTGTCGGCGGTATGGCTGACTAAGACGCCCGACCTTCTCGAATACTGGAACGAACGAATTATTACCAAAACGATATCTGATCATATACGCTGCCTGAGCAGAGGCAGATACTGGGAACATATCGCCTTATCGATTACAGATCTTGCCAGAGACCGGAAGGACTGCAAAAATCTTCTGATAAACGTGATCAATACATTTCCCTATACCTGTGAAAGCGGTGTTCCGGATTTCAGCGGGCTTGACTTCCGGGGAATAAGAATACCGGATTATCCCTATTCCGGCGATAAGATAAAACTCAAAGGGACAAAAATAGATGACTTCAGTATCGGCTGCGAGTCCGGAAGAGCTGTCTTATTAAAAACGATAGCATTTTCCAGTGATAATTCCTATGTCGCAGGGATTTCCAATGACACACTGATCATCTACTCAATGGAAACGGGCTCTAAAGTATACACAGACACCGTTTATTCCAGAAGCCGGCAGATAGGGAAAGCGGCGATAAAGTTTTCTACGGATACACGCTATATATTTATCCGGAAGCATCAGGATCTGATTTATTACAAAAAGAATGATAACACTTGGATACGCGGCAGAGAGATTCGTGGCGTTTTTACAAAAAAACTGCATAACGCCATCATTCATGGCGATGAAATATCTTTTTACTATACAAACAGAATAAAATCATTCTCTCTAGCGACCGGAACCGTAACGGATAACCGTGAAACTCTTCATCCATATAAGAATACTGTAGTCGGAGAAGATATCGCCAAGATGACAGCAAACTCGAATCGGGAATCAGACGAGGAGTATGCTGCAGCATTGTCACCGGACGGGAAGTACAGAGCTGTCTGCTTTCATGACGGCAGCGTCATTGTTCAATACAGAGGGGGCAAAATCCTCCACGATCTGGAAAGAGGGCGCGCCATCTTATTGACTGCGGCAATATCGAAAGACGGGAACCGAGCCGTCACTTTAAGCGCAAACACATATAATGGAAAACGCCGGCTTCAAATGTGGAATCTGAATACAAGATCAAAGGTAGAAGAACGC
>DYCJ01000207.1:3620-4450 GCA_019418195.1 Clostridiales bacterium
AACGCTTATGTTCCAAAGAAGTCGGGGATGTCTACCTGACGGATCAAGGCGACTGGATAATCGGTATGGAAAGCGGACGCTCATGGGTATGGAAATGGGAAGATGCAGACCAGCTATACTTTCGAAACGAACACTTCATATCAGAAATGGACCACAGTCTGACTACATACGGCAACAGTCTTCTTTTTCAATCGGAAGACGGCAGCCTGCAGGAACTTGATCTGGATAACAACAGTATACGGCGTCTTGGACAATTTGAACCGATAAAGTATGCAGCAATCATCAGGGAAAACCGGATTGCAACGGTTTTTCAGAAAGCGAAAACTGTTGACTTCAACAGTACAAGAGACGACCGCCCGCTAAACCTTAACAGCGAAAGTTCAGCAATCATGAGCATCCACGCATTTAAAACCCAGCCATTCATAGCCGTTGTAACAAATAATGGTGTGGTCAGTATATATCATATCGGGACAGGCCAGCGGACACGGATACTTACTCCGAATATAAGGGCCCGGATAATAGCCTACCACCCGTCAGACAATGTGTTTACTTTTTCTGACGGTCTGCACCGGATTGAAACGTACCGTTATTTTGAATGGAAAAAACAAGGAGAAAAAAGAGGACATTGGTATGGGCCTGAACATCCTAAATTCAGGATCGAAGGAAAAATCATCGCGATCGGATTCAATACGGTTCAGAAAGAGCAGATTGTAATAGAGTCCAATGGGAATATTACGTATATGAAGGACAGGTTCTGTGACTTTCATAGCCGGACTGATTATTCCGGGTCTCCGGCCCACCCTGGTCGCAGTTCAGCCCAGCCAGATCGC
>DYCJ01000208.1 GCA_019418195.1 Clostridiales bacterium
TCAAAGCACACCTTGAAGAAAATAAGCTGGCAAAAAGTTTTGTGACTGATGATGAGGATGAACAGGCATGGCTTGCAGGGTATAATCTGCTGACAGCCAAGCCGGTGATCTTTGCGGCAAATGTGTCAGAGGATGATCTGGCTGACGATGGCGCAGACAATCCGGGAGTACAGGCGGTCAGAGAATATGCGAAAGAAGAAGACTGTGAAGTGTTCGTCGTATGCGCGGAGATTGAAGAGGAGATTTCCCAGCTTGACGACGATGAGAAGAAGATGTTCCTCGATGATCTCGGGCTTAAGGAGTCCGGACTGGAGAAACTGATAAAAGCAAGCTATCATCTGCTCGGCCTGATCAGCTATCTGACGGCAGGAGAGCCGGAAGTGCGCGCCTGGACGATAAAGAAAGGCACAAAAGCACCTCAGGCGGCCGGGAAGATCCACTCTGATTTTGAAAGGGGATTTATCCGCGCAGAGGTAGTAAGCTACGATGACCTCATCGCGTGCGGGTCTCATGCTGCGGCAAAAGAAAAAGGGCTGATCCGCCTTGAGGGGAAAGATTACGTCGTACAGGACGGCGACATCATGCTGTTCAGGTTCAACGTATAGCACCAGTTCAGCCATGAGCTGAGCGCCAGAATACGAGCAAAAGAGCGGCGGCAGCCGCGGTAAGCACGGAGTGCGATTTTGCGAGTGGCGCGTCTGAACTGGCGCGGCAGTGCACGGAAAGCAGCAGCGGAAGAAAGGAGCATTTTCATGCATTATGATATTGCTTTTCCCAATCTTGGCATCTACCTGGAACATGTGGGAAAGAATATTGATATTTTTGGCTTTACGATCGCGTACTACGGTATTATCATCGGATGTGCGATCCTGATCGGATTTTTGATCGCTGCAGCGGAAGCGAAGCGGACAAGGCAGAATCCGGAAGATTATCTGGACATGGGCATCATCGGTGTGATCGCGGGTATAGCAGGAGCGAGGATCTACTATGTGATCTTTTCGTGGGACATGTATAAGGATAATCTGCTGGATATCTTTAATCTCCGGGAAGGCGGCCTTGCAATCTACGGCGGAGTGATCGGTGCGGTGATCGCTGTATTTGTCCTGGCAAGAGTGAAACGTCTCTCACCCTTTCAGATCCTGGATACCGTAGCCATGGCGATCCTGAACGGGCAGATGCTCGGACGCTGGGGCAATTTCTTCAACCGTGAGGCGTTCGGAGAATATACGAACGGTCTGTTTGCCATGCGGCTGCCCGTAGACGCAGTCCGCTCCGGGGATATCACAGAGCGGATGCGGGAACATATGGAGACCATCGGAGGTGTGGAGTATATACAGGTGAGTCCGACGTTTCTCTATGAGTCGGTGTGGTGCGCTGTACTCCTGATCCTGCTTGTACTGTACCGCAAACATAAGAAATACGAGGGTGAGCTTTTCCTTCTATATATCTTCGGATATGCACTTGGCAGAGTGTGGATCGAGGGGCTGCGCACGGATCAGCTGCTGATTCCGGGAATAGGATTCCCTGTGTCCCAGGCGCTTGCGGGCTGTGTAGTTGTATTTGCCGGAATCGCACTTCTCTATCTGCGCAAGAATCATAAAAGGATGCCGCTGCTGAAAAGCGAGAAAGTATATGAGCCTATGCCGGATAAGATCGAGGGGAAGAAGCCTCCGAAGAAGAAGGACAGGATATTCAAATTTAAAGACAAATAGACAGGTCTTCCTTGATTCTTCAGGCAGTCTTGGATATAATAGTCACATAGCTGACAGGCTGATATTTTATACGGAGGAAAAAAGGAAATGGGAATTGCTTCACTTGTACTTGGCATTATTTCAATCGTAATAGGCGTGTTCAGCGCAGGAAGCCTCGGATGGCTGGGCGCTGTCATCGGGATCATCGGGATCGTGATCGGAATTCAGGGTAAAAAGATTCCGGATCAGGCGGGAATGGCACAGGGGGGATTTATCTGTTCTATTATCGGGACGGTCCTCTGCCTCCTTACATATATTGCATGTGTTGCCTGTGTGGGGTGTCTGGCGCTGCTCGCATGATTCAATGAAAAATACAGTTGAAAAGGAGTGGCAGACACTCCTTTTCTTTTTTAGTAATAACGTGAAAAGAACGGAGTATGGAATATGGGGATAGAGATCGGTGCGGTCATGATACCGTGGTACGGGCTGTTTATCGTGCTGGGAATTGCAGCGGGAGCGGTGCTGGGATATTTTCTGATCCGTGCGAACCGCATGGATTATGACGACTTTATCCAGACAGCATGTTTTGTGGGACTCGGTGCAATGGCCGGGGCAAAGCTTTTATATCTGATCGTATCGTGGAGAAGTATCGATTTTTCCAGAATTACAGATCCGGAATATCTGAATGCACTGATGGGAGGCGGCTTTGTCTTCTATGGAGGCCTGATCGGGGGATTGACCGGATTGTACCTCTGCGGGAAGATACTGCATATACCGGTGACGGACTATGCGCGCGCCGCCATACCGGTCATTCCGCTGGTGCATGCATTTGGACGGATAGGATGTGCATTTGCCGGATGCTGTTATGGGGTTCCCTATGACGGTCCGGGAGCAGTTGTTTATACAGAGTCTATCGCTGCGCCGACAGGAGTACCGCTTTTCCCGGTGCAGGCAGTAGAGGCAGCAGGAAATCTTTTGATCACGGCTGTACTGTGTATATATGGGGAAATATGTCGCAGAAAGGGGAGAAAAGCGAAAAGTCTGCAGCTGTATCTCGTTTTGTATGCAGTTTTTAGGTTCGCGCTGGAATTTGCACGGTACGATGACAGTGAGCGGGGTATACTGATGGGACTGTCCACGTCCCAGTGGATCAGTATTGTGATATGTTCTGTTGTTATTGGGATGGAGATTTTGACATGCAGGAAAAGAATAACACAAAAGTCGTTTGAAAAATGTGAGAAATAACACAAAACTCGTTTGAAAAATGTGATCATCTGTCGTAAAATACATATGAAGAGCATATAATATTTATAGAAGCAAAAAGATGCTGATCATATGGAAAGAGATGATGCGAGATGTACAGAGAAGCTATTGCCAAGTTGGAAAAGTGGAAAAACAGTGGCTACAGGAAACCATTGATCTTAAGAGGAGCCAGACAGGTCGGAAAGACATGGCTTATGCGGGAATTCGGGAAAAATAATTATAAAAAATGCGCCTATATCAGTATGGATGAAAATGAAAGGATGGAGAATGTTTTCAGGGAGGCGTTTGATATAGAGCGTATTCTTCTGGCCCTGGAGATTGAAGTGGGATTTAAAATCACGTCGGAGGATACGCTGATCATATTTGATGAAATTCAGGAAATCCCACGTGCATTAAAGGCATTAAAATATTTCTATGAACAGGCTCCCCAGTATCATGTCATGGCTGCCGGATCGCTGCTGGGAATTGCACTTCATGAGGGAACCTCGTTTCCGGTAGGGAAAGTTGATTTCTGTAATCTGTATCCTATGACTTTCCGGGAATTTCTGAGGGCGTGCGGACAGGAACGTTTTGTAGAGCTGATGGACTCACAGGATTTTACGATGCTCAGCAATTTTAAATCTAAAATTGCCGACTATCTGAGAACCTACTACTTTGTTGGCGGGATGCCGGAAGCAGTGGAAACATATGTCGAGACAAAAGATTTTGATGAGGTAAGAGCAGTACAGAACAGACTTCTCATGGCATATGAAAATGATCTGTCAAAACATGCTCCGGCAGAGATCGTAACGAAAACTCGTATGGTGTGGAATTCGATTCCCACGCAGTTATCCAGAGAAAATAAAAAGTTCGTGTATGGACTGGTTCGAGAAGGAGCAAGGGCCAGAGAGTATGAAGTGGCGATTACATGGCTCATGGATGTAGGGCTGGTATATAAGGTGGGGCGTGTGAATAAACCCGATTTCCCATTAAGGGCATATCAGGATTTTTCTGCATTTAAAATGTTTGTGCTTGATATCGGACTGTTGGGGGCAATGTCCAGACTGAATAAAAGAATCCTTCTGGAGGGCGACAGGCTTTTTGAGGAGTTTAAAGGAGCTTTGACAGAGCAGTATGTCCTTCAGCAGCTTGTCGTACACGAAGAAAATGATATTTTTTATTGGTCGGCAGAACGAGGCACAGGGGAGATTGACTTCTTAGTGCAGATGGATGATAAAATTATCCCCATCGAGGTAAAAGCGGAGGAAAACCTGCAGGCTAAGAGCCTTCGGACATTTGTACAGAAATACAATATGAAATATGCAGTGAGAACGTCGATGTCGGATTACCGGGAGCAGGATTGGATGGTGAATATCCCATTGTATTATGTTGGAAATCTGAACCAATATTATCAGGATGCGGACTGCAAATAATTGAAAATGTAAATTGGAAGATTATTCATTAATATCATATTATTTGTTGTGAGAGCCTGCTTTATGCAGGCT
>DYCJ01000209.1:0-2182 GCA_019418195.1 Clostridiales bacterium
CTATCTGAAAGAATATTCAGATAGCTCACTTACCCCAACACTCTCTTTATGAATACATAAAATAAGGCAGGATGCCATACACCCTGCCCATATTTCTGGATATTCTGTTCTCAATAATCACAGTCCCAGTCCATTCACCCATTCCTGAACATCCGCTTCATCCACTCCAGAACGGAATCTCTGTCCTTCCTGCCAGTCTCCGGTTCCTGCCAGATCCGCCAGAAGCTGGCCGCTCTCGCCAAGTCCCGATGATGCAGAAGTTGCAAAGGGAATCACAGTCTTACCTGTAAAGTCATTGTTCTCTACAAAGGAATCTACCGGTCATGCGGCGATGCCCCACCAAATCGGATACTAAAATACAGTATCATGGGAATCCCAGTTGTCAACTGTAGTGGAATCAAGTTCCACATCCCGCAGACTCTCATCTGCATATTCCTGAGACACACGGCTGTTTTCATCATTATAATTAAGATCATCATCTGTATACGGCTCTACCAGTTCCAACGCAAAGAGATCTCCACCTGTAATATCGGCTATGCTGTTGGCCACTCCCTTAGTATTTCCTGTTGCTGAATAATAGACGATCAGCACATTTCCGGCGCCTTCTGCTGTATCATCTTGTGTATTATCCGTTCCTGAACTGCATCCGGCAAGAAGGCTTACCGCTGCCGCACCAACCAGTATCATGGAAAGTATCTTCTTTGCTTTCATTTCTATCATTTTTTTATATTAACTTGTTAAATTGTTTCTATGTAAAGAGTATAACCGATGCCGGCAGTTTTGAGATTTTTCCATTTGTTTTTGAGTATATACCTTCAGGTTTCTGTCTTAATGCACCTTTGTCACTCATGAGAAGTTCTGCTGCATTTTTCATAATGAATCCATCTCTTTTTCAAATTCTTCTGCCACATCCACAAGCAGTTCCCTGATAGGCAGATGCTGCAGACAGGCTTTCTCACACTTCTTTAATATTTCCCGGCCGGACAGCCGTCACAGCAATAACGGCATGCGGTACATGGTACAGCCAGTTTTGACTGATATCCTGCCGCTGCATTCATAAGCAGCATATTTTCACCTTTGGTCAGTGGTTCTTCTGTCTTGAATGTCTCTACGTTATCACGGATCTGGTCCATCGTACTCATCCCGCTCAGGATCATGGTAACATTGTCCAGACCCATCAGCCAGTGGAATGCCCACGCTGGAATGCTCCAATCTGGTTTTGCTCTCTTCGGCATTGTGTCGTATTTCTTCCCGAGAGAAGCAATCTTTCCGCCTCTTACCGGTTCCATGACCCATACCGGAAAGCCAGTCAAGGAACTTCAATGTTTCCGGTTTCTCGTGAGACGAGAATCCGATATGACGGATTCGCCATTACATAGAACTTTGTTGCCAGATAATAGCTCTCCCGGGCTTTCTTCTGATCGATCCTGCCCAGCCTGGTAGGAAGTCTCATATTTCCCATACCCAGTCTCGAAAGACTGATTCCTTTAAAATCTTTGCAGATTATTCGCTTTCTCCTTCATATTCTGTTTGCGGGTAGTATAAAAATAGTACAAAGTAAAGATGCCATGCAGACCTAAATCATGTATGATAAGAGAGATGATAAAAAGGAGGCAGTACAGGCATGGCAAAGGGTAGCAGATACGATCAACAGTTTAAGGAGAATGCAGTCAGGTATCGTTTGGAACATCCAGAACTCTCACTTCAGAAGGCAGCTGAGAATCTGGGAATCAGTGATTCCGCTCTCAAGACGTGGCTACGAGCGGCCAGAGAGAACGAAGGGAGCAGTTTAGCGGGAAATACCCCCTCTCGCCATAATAATACCCGACAGCACAAACATAGGTACTGCAAGCAGCGGAAAACTGTCAAGTCCTCCCAGCATGGACCGGATCACATAGGTCGCACTTGCCGTAAATGACGGATCTACAGCCCCGGGAAGTACAGATACGATTCCCAGAGAGATAGAAACGGGGATTGCGATAATAAGACATATGACAAATATAATAAATACAACAACTGCCGACATCTTAATTTTCCCCCTTTCCTCTCACAGTCTGAAATTCTACGATCCATCGCTGAAGCACCCGGACCGCAGACAATGCAAAGCCTGCCAGGGGTGCTGCCTGTACAAAGTACATCGGGATACCCATAGCGGGGCTCGTCTGCCCGTTCGCCACTGCAG
>DYCJ01000209.1:2192-4379 GCA_019418195.1 Clostridiales bacterium
AAACAAATAAAATAAGCTCAAACGTATGATTCACTACTTTAAACACAGCTTTGCCGCGCCTTGGAAACAGCGCGACAAACTGTTCTATCTTGATTGAAATACATTTCTTCGTACAGCAGCTGACACTCAGAAATCCGGCCCATATAAAGATGTATCTGGTCAGTTCCTCGGACCAGGAAAGGGAAGCTCCCAGCACATATCTGCAAAACACCTGTATTCCCATGATCACTGCCATGGCTGCCAGAGCTGCGACAAGCAGCACTTCTTCCAGATAGTCGTCCAGCCAGTTCAACACTTTTTTCATAAAGTGACTTGTCCTCCTTCGGGAAATGAATCAAAACCATATACAGTGAACGCACTGATATAATGGTAGTTTACAGGCTCTTATGGAGAAGTCCCAGTACTGTCTGCAGATCCTCAGCGCCCATCTGTCCCGGTGCGGAAGCTTTTCCGACCGCCCCGAATGTCAGTGCGGAACCGAATACTTCCCCGCACAGTCTGCTGATGACGCCCGTCCCTGACATGGACATCGTAATGATCGGGCGATCCGCATATTCTGCCGCCATCTCCTCTGTAGCCGCCAGAAGTGTGAGCACGTCTTTCTTATTTTCCGGCATAACAGCGATCTTCGGGATATCTGCCCCGAGGTCCTGCATTTTCCGGAGACGTGATACGATCTCGTCTTTTGCCGGTGTCTTGTGGAAATCATGATTTGAGGCTACTACTTTCACTCCGCACTCATGTGCCGTCTCAACGACCGCTTTCACTGCATCGTCACCTGTAAATGCCTCGATGTCCACCAGATCAATAAGTCCCGTATTCGCTGCTTTCCGGTTCAGCTCTACATAAGCATCTGTCTCGATCGCTTTTTCTCCGCCTTCTTTGGATGTGCGGAACGTAAAAAGGATCGGGGTATCACCAAGCACATCTCTTAATGCTTTCATCGTCTCCTCTGTCTTCTCAAAGTCGAAGATATCCTCATACCAGTCTACACGCCATTCCACCACATCTGCAGCAGTGGTTTTTATCGTCTCTGCTGCCTTTAATATCTCTTCTCTTGTAACACCGACGATCGGGACACAGATTTTCGGGATGCCTGTACCAATCTCAACATTTCTTACCTTTACCGGATTCATTTTTATTTATCCTCCTGTGTGTTATGATGTTTGTTTTACTTATTTCGATGTATCTGCATTTTTCACCAGTACGCCGTATCTTGCATTTACGAAAAGTGCAAGAACGATACCGATGACTGTGATCACAATATTCATCACGATAACACCCGAAGCGCTCATATTGGATGCTGCTGTCAGGATCGTGTAGTTACACAGACTGGACGCGATCATGACAAGACTCGTAAGTGTACCCTTGATCTTCGGGAACAGATCGTTTGCAACCGCTGTTACCATCTGGAGTACTCCGCCGGCTCCCGCATAGCCGATCACAAATGCGCCGACATAACAGATCATCGGGCTCTTTACCAGATAAACGAGCACCAGCATCACCAGTGAGATCACCGGATAAATGACAAGGAAACGGACCTGTTTAAATTTCGTGATCAGGATACTCGTGACAAACAGTGCAACCAGTGTTCCTGCTGAGTAGTATGTCTGCATCATGGAGACATCTTCAGATGCCATTCCTGCAACGTCTGTTCCAAATGTCTGCGCACAGTTCAGCCAGAGCTGGAAGGTAGCTGTACATGTAAATCCGATCAGTATCAGGGCAACACTCTCCAGAGAGAAGTGAGCGTTCTTTAAATTGTTGATAAAAGATTCGCCCTTTCCTACACCCTCTACTTTCGGAAGCGGTGCAAAGATTGCAAGTACCCCGAGTACTGCGATCACGATACCGCATACGAGAGGCAGTGTCAGATAAGACATTGAGGTTCCCACGCAGATTCCAAGGAAAAACGGAAGGAGCAGCTGTGCTACGGAAATAAACAGCTTGATCCCCATTGTAGCGATACCTGTATATTTGTAGATGATCTCTGCAACTGCCGGATATGTAGCCGTATCGAGGAAGGAGTTCGCGATACCTCCAAGTACTGCTGCCACATAGGCAACAGCCATATTCGGTGAAAATGCAATTCCCACGAAGAAGATCACATAGGAAAAGCATCCGATCAGCACGGAAACTCTTCTTCCGAATTTATCGGACAACGGGCCTGCAAACGGAAGTGAGATC
>DYCJ01000021.1:0-2167 GCA_019418195.1 Clostridiales bacterium
GTCCTTATCCCATAATATCATAAAAAATATGTTTTGTAATAAGGAAATTCAGGACACACCGGCGACATTGACTTTTAAGCCGAAAAACTTTATTATTATAAAGTATCGTGGCTTATTGCAGCTAAAAACAGAGAAATCAAAACAAACTTCTTTTCGAAGAGAAAGTCGGAAGAGTCTATGATAAAAATAAAGCGTAAGACAAGGCAGTATCTTATACTCCTGGGGCTGGCAGCAGCGGTCGTCATCCTGGTGGCCCTTATCGTCCACGGAGTAAGGAATGTACTGCATCAGGAAACAGATACCTCTGCCGGACTGGAATATATCAGGCAGGAAGAGGCAGGAAGTGTCGCAGAGATCGAAGACAAGATAAGTCTGCTGGAACAGCAGGAAAGATCGGCATCCGGGGACAGTGAGGACACGCGGAGCGTGAGGGAAAAATTCAGTGGTGCAGTCGTGATCGGCGACTCGGTAGCACAGGGATTTTCAGAATATGACATACTCAATACTTCCAGTGTGGTCTCAAAGATCGGGGTACACCTGTACGAGGCTGACGAACTGATCACCCGGGCGGAGGCTCTTAGTCCGGGAACAGTCTTTCTCGCCCTGGGGCGAAATGATCTGGCAGCTACAGAGGGGGATGTGGATGAGTTTATATCCCAGTATACAGAGGTGCTGGATCGGATCGCGAACGATCTGCCGGATGCAAATGTGTTCGTCAACTCTATCTTTCCGGTACAGGACAGCGCGATAGAGGATGATCCCTATCTGGCGGATATAGCTGATTACAATACGGCCCTGAAAGAGTTGTGTGACAGCAGGAGTATCGGTTTTATCGATAATACTGATCTTGTCGAGGATCAGTATTTTGAACCGGACGGCCAGCATTTCAGGGCAGACTTTTATCCGATCTGGGCGGAGCATATGGCGGAGGTGGCAGCATTATGACATCGGAAAAACCGGGCATTGCCTATATCATGAAGTATGTTGTATTTGTCCTGATCATAGGTTTTGTGGTGCTGCTCATGCTGTTCATGAGCGGGAGCAATAAGCCGTTTGAAGAAGTCAGCGGATCTGTAGAAGATTCCCTTGACAAGGAGGCGCTGACAGTGCAGGATGCAGCTCTGGTCAAACGTAATTTTGGCCTGAACGCAGCGGATTATACCGGGGTTATGTATTATTCTTCCGGAGCGAATATGTCTGCGGAGGAAGTGCTTCTTGTAAAGGTAAAAAGAGAAAGCCAGGTACAGGAAGTAGTAGATGCCATTGATGAGAGAATCCAGTCGCGCATCAACGATTTCGAGGGGTATGCACCCGACGAGGTAAAACTGCTCCAGGATGCAAGACAGAGTGTGAGAGGTACTTATATCTTTTATGCCTGCTCACCGGATGCAGACCGCTATCTGAGCGTTTTCAGCGGCAGCCTGTGAGATGGCGATATGCCATATCAGTCTGTAAGACGGCAGATATGCCGCATCAGCCTGTAAACAGAGAGGAAAGAACGGATGTTATTCAGCAGTATTACATTTTTGTTTATGTTTCTGCCGATCGTGCTGGCAGTTTATTATCTGGTCCCGTATAAAGTGAAAAACATCGTCTTGCTGATCGCAAGTCTGTTCTTCTATGCATGGGGAGAGCCTGTCTATATCATACTTATGATACTTTCCATCGTGTTTAATTATTTCTGCGGGCGGGACATAAAAGCGAAGGAAGAGGACCCGCGCAGGGCGAAGTTTGCCGTGATATTTGCGATAGCAGGCAATCTTCTGATCCTGGGCTTCTTCAAATATTACGGCTTCCTGATCGAGACGGTCAATTCGATCCTTCCCACAGATATTCCGTACAGGGAGCTTGCGCTTCCCGTGGGTATTTCGTTTTATACATTCCAGGCCATTTCCTATATCATGGATGTATACTGGAAAAGGGCGGAGGCACAGAAGAATATTATCTACTTTGCACTCTATATCAGCATGTTCCCGCAGCTGATCGCCGGTCCGATCGTACGGTATGCGGATATTGAAGAGCAGCTCATCAAAAGAAAGATGAGCGCGTCCAAGATCGGTGCAGGCTCAATGTATTTTATCATGGGTCTTGCCAAAAAGGCTGTCCTTGCCAATACGGCAGGTGCAGTCTTTGAAGAAATTTCAGAGATGGCTGCAGGAAATCTGTC
>DYCJ01000021.1:2177-5546 GCA_019418195.1 Clostridiales bacterium
TCCTTACAGCATGGATCGGGGTATTTTCCTATGCATTCCAGATTTATTTTGATTTCAGCGGTTATTCGGATATGGCGATCGGATTGGGGAAGATGTTCGGATTTGATTTCAAAAAGAATTTTGACTATCCGTACATTTCCAAGAGTGTCACTGAATTCTGGAGGAGATGGCATATTTCCCTGAGCACATGGTTCCGGGAGTATGTATATATACCTTTAGGAGGAAATCAGTGCTCAGTTTCAAGAAATATATTTAATCTCATGGTCGTGTGGACACTGACCGGAATGTGGCATGGAGCCGCATGGAATTTTGTGGCGTGGGGCGTATACTACGGCGTGATCCTTGTGATGGAGAAATATATTTGGGGAGCGATGGTCGATCAGCTGCCGAATCCGGTGCGGCATATTTATACAGGGATCATTGTGCTTGTGGGATGGGTATTTTTCTTCAGCCCCAGCCTTGGATATGCAATGCGGTATCTTCTTGCCATGATCGGCGGCGGGGCAGGCATCGTGGATGCGACAGGAGTGTTTTACCTGTATACTCACTGGCTTCTGTATCTGCTCGCAGTACTAGGATCTTCCCCGCGGGGACTGAATATTATAAAAGCGGTGATACGGGCTTTCGGAAACCGGTATGTACAGATGGCGGCGGCAGCAGTTATCTTCATCGGAATGTTCCTGGTCTCAACTGCATTTCTTGTGACAGGTAGTTTTAATCCATTTTTGTATTTCAGATTTTAGGTGGGATTCTTATGATGAACAGAAAAAGAAAAGCGAGGATCGCAAATCTGATCGGGAAAATATTTATTATACTCCTTTTTCTTGTAATGATCATAAATGTGATCGTACCTGACCAGGAGGAATCGGAGCTGGAGAACCGTGCGCTTGAACAGAGACCCCGGTTTAACCTGACGACGATCCTGTCCGGAGACTTTATGGAGCAGTGGGAGGAATACTTAAGCGACCAGTTCGCCGGCAGGGATACTTGGCGCAGTCTGAAAGTCAGTCTGGACCGGCTGGGCGGGGCCAGGAAGGAAAACGATATTTATATCGGAAAAGACGGACAGCTCATGGAAGATATCGAGGTGCCGGATGATGGACGGCTGGAAGCTAATCTGACGGCAATCCGGGACTTTGCCGAAACCTATGAGGATATCCCGGTTACGATGATGCTCGTGCCGGATGCGGCGTGTATCCTGAACGACAGTCTTCCGGCATTTGCCAGAGTGGAAGACCAGCGTCAGATGTTCAGCATGGCAGAGCGCAAGCTCGGCGATACTGTCAACTGGGTTGACACAGTATCCATATTGAATAATCATAAATCGGAAAAGTTATACTATAAGACAGACCATCACTGGACTACACAGGGAGCTTTCTATGTGTTCCAGGATGCGGCAGAGACACTGGGGATCGAAGGAGATGTGTCGGATGATTTTGTGTCCTATACAGTGACTGACAGCTTTAACGGTGTCCTTGCAGCTTCCAGCGGTGTGGGGCTGGATGAAATGGAACAGATCGATATCTATGCGCCGACGGGAGGCGATGACGATGTTGTGGTAAACTATGTTGATGAGGGGCGGAAGACGACATCTCTGTATGATTCATCCAAACTGGAGACACGTGACAAATACGGAGTTTTTCTTGGGGGAAACACTTCTGTTGTGGATATCAGGACTGTATCTACAAGCCAGAAACGTCTGCTGGTAGTGAAAGATTCTTTTGCTGACTGTTTCATACCGTTCCTCGCCCCGTATTACCGGGAGATCGTTGTTGTGGATCCCCGGTATTACAGCGGCACCATGCAGGATATCATGGATTCTTACAGGATCACAGATGCATTGATCCTGTATAGCGGCAATACATTTTTTACAGACAATAATATCAGCGGAGTGTTTACAGGTGAGTAATCGAATCAGAGAAGAATTTTTACAGAAAAAGGAACCGGTAAGACTGAATAAATATTTAAGTGAGGCGGGCGTGTGCTCCAGGAGGGAGGCAGACCGCCTCATTGAAATGGGGCGGGTGACTGTAGACGGAAAGACGGCGCAGACAGGGATGCGGGTCATTCCGGGACAGAAAGTATGCGTAGGAAAGAGGATTATATCTAAAAAGGATGAAATGGTCGTCCTGGCGGTCAATAAACCCCGGGGGATCGTCTGTACGGAAGAGAAAAGGGAAAGGAACAGCATTGTCCGCTTTTTAGATTATCCTATAAGGGTCACTTATATAGGGCGCCTGGATAAAGATTCCAGGGGGCTTCTGCTCATGACAAACAACGGAGATATCATTAACCGGATGATGCGGGCATCGAACCGCCATGAGAAAGAATATAAAGTTACGGTAGACAGAGAGATCACGGATGAATTTCTTGAGAAAATGGCTGCCGGTGTCCCGATACTGGATACGGTGACAAGACCGTGCAAGGTCAGAAAGATCGGGAAGTATACGTTTTCGATCATCCTGACGCAGGGACTCAACCGTCAGATCAGAAGGATGTGTGAAGCTCTCGGATACGAAGTGAAAGATCTTCTCAGAGTGCGGGTAATGAATATCCGGCTGGGCAGCCTGAAAGAAGGAGAATACCGGGAACTGACAGATGCGGAATTGGAAGAGCTTTACGAGATGATACAGGATTCGCCCGCCAGATAAGAGAAGATCCGGGAGCGGACCAGAGGATCAGAAGATCAGATAAGAAAAATATGGCAGAAAAGGCAGATATAAGATATGGAAGACAAAATGGTAAACAGTGTGAAGACAGAGTCTGATGACAAAATGAAACATATGCGTGAACTGGTGGATCTCCTGAACCGTGCCCGGCGCGCATATGAGCAGGAAGACCAGGAGATCATGAGCAATTATGAATATGACCGTCTCTATGATGAACTCCAGGAACTGGAGAAGGAGCTGGGGACGACGCTTACGGCCAGCCCTACGGTCAATGTGGGCTACGAGGTTCTGAGCGAACTTCCGAAAGAAAGACATGAGCGCCCCATGCTCTCGCTGGACAAGACGAAAGATGTGGCACGGCTCAAAGAATTTCTCGGCGGGCAGAAAGCTATGATCTCATGGAAGCTGGACGGACTTACGATCGTCCTGACCTATCGGAACGGCACTCTTGAGAAGGCTGTCACCCGCGGAAACGGGGAAGTGGGAGAAGTGGTCACGAACAATGCAAGGGTGTTCAAGAATATCCCGCTTACGATCCCCTATCAGGGGGAGCTTGTCTTAAGGGGCGAAGCCGTCATCTCTTATAAAGACTTTGAGAAGATCAATGAGGAGATCGGGGATGTTGACGCAAAGTATAAAAATCCGCGGAATCTCTGCAGCGGTTCTGTCCGTCAGCTCAACAATGAGATCACGGCAAAGA
>DYCJ01000021.1:5556-19288 GCA_019418195.1 Clostridiales bacterium
ATGTGTATAAGAGACAGCATTCACTCTTGTGCAGGCCGGCGGTGTGGACTTTAAAAACTCCAGACTGTACCAGATGCAGTGGCTTAAAGGACAGGGATTTGATGTGGTGGAGAATCATCCGGTCACAGCGGATACCATTGAGGAAGAAGTGGCATGGTTTGCGGAGCATATTGAGAAGAATGAAGTGCCGTCCGACGGACTGGTACTTGTCTATGACGATATTTCCTACGGCCAGTCATTGGGGACGACGGCAAAGTTCCCCCGGGATTCTTTTGCTTTTAAATGGGCGGATGAGATCCGCGAGACTACGCTGACAGAGATTGAATGGAGCCCGTCGAGAACAGGGCTGATCAATCCGGTGGCAATCTTTGAACCGGTGGAACTGGAAGGGACGACTGTGAGCCGTGCCAGCGTCCACAACATCAGCATCATGGAGGAACTGGAGCTGGGAGTGGGCGACAGGATCACTGTGTACAAGGCAAACATGATCATTCCGCAGATCGCGGAGAACCTGACAAGGAGCGGCGTGAAAGATATTCCGAAAGAATGTCCGGTCTGCGGCGGTCCCACAAGGATCTCGATGGAAAATGAGACGAAGACGCTCTATTGTACCAATCCGAAGTGCCAGGCAAAGCATGTCAAATCATTTACACTTTTTGTGAGCAGGGACGCCATGAATATCGAAGGACTTTCCGAGGCGACTCTGGAGAAATTTATTATGAACGGATATGTAAAAGACTTTGCGGACCTGTTTCATCTGGACAGATATGCGGATGAGATCCGGCAGATGGAAGGCTTTGGAGATAAATCTTATGAGAACCTGCAGAACAGTATCAAAAACGCACGGACAACGACACTTCCCCGTCTCGTCTACAGCCTGGGAATCCCGAATATCGGTATCGCCAACGCGAAGATGATCTGCGGGGCGCTCGGAAATGATCCGGAGCGTATCCTGAATGCAACGGAAGAGGAGCTGGGCGAAATTTCCGGAGTGGGCGGTGTGATCGCGGGAACCTTTGTGGCTTATTTCGCAGACGAAGAACACAGAGACCTGTTCCGGCGGCTGCTTGCAGAAGTTGAGATACCAGAAGAGGAGATTACAGAAGACTCCCGGAAATTTGCGGGAGTGAACTTTGTCATAACCGGGAGCGTGGAACATTTCGCTAACCGGGCAGAGGTAAAAGAAGAAATCGAAAAGAGAGGAGGAAAAGTGACAGGGAGCGTAACATCGAAGACAAATTATCTTATCAACAATGATGTGAATTCCACTTCTTCCAAGAACAGAAAAGCGCGGGAACTTGGAATCCCGATCATCTCGGAGGAAGAGTTTTTAAATATGTTGAATGGATAACATGAAGAAAGGCAGGTAATGTGTGAATTTTAAAATCGCAAAATTAAAAGAAAAGCTACTGGAAAAACTAAATGAGACTCTGAAAGCAGTACTCCCGATCATTGCGATCGTGCTTATGTTATGCTTTACGATCGCCCCGCTGGAGCCTGGCATCCTGTTGGCATTTCTGCTGGGAGCCGTATTTTTGATCGCAGGGATGATGTTTTTTACTTTGGGTGCCGAGATGTCCATGACACCCATCGGCGAAAACGTGGGGACAAGTATGACGCAGACGAGAAAGCTGTGGTTAATGACAGCTCTGACTTTCATTCTCGGTTTTATCGTGACCATATCAGAACCAGATCTGCAGGTGCTGGCCGAGCAGGTGCCCGCAGTGCCGAACATGGTCCTTGTGCTGTCTGTGGCGTTCGGTGTAGGTATCTTCCTTGTAGCATCTCTTTTGCGCATGTTGTACAATATTTCGCTGGCGCATATGCTGATCGTGCTTTATATTATAGTGTTTATACTGGCTTTTTTGGCGCCGGATGAATTTGTGGCTGTTGCATTTGATTCCGGCGGTGTGACGACAGGACCTATGACAGTGCCTTTTATTATGGCATTTGGTATCGGTATCTCTGCGATCCGAAGTGATGAGCGGGCAGAGGACGACAGTTTCGGCCTTGTGGCGCTTTCATCAGTGGGGCCGATTCTTTCCGTGCTCGTGCTGAGCCTGATCTACCGGCCCGACAGTGCTTCTTATGTGCCGGAAAGCATTCCGGATATCGGTAACTCAGTAGAACTCTGGGGAATATTTGCAGAGGGACTTCCGGAATATATGAGGGAGATGGCGGTTTCACTTCTGCCGATCATTGCATTCTTTATCATTTTTCAGATTGTATTCCGGAGAGTACAGAAGAGAATGCTCATCAGGATTGCAGTCGGTATGGTCTATACTTACGCGGGGCTTTTCCTGTTCCTGACAGGGGTAAATGTAGGTTTTATGCCTGCCGGTAATTATCTCGGGCAGGTGTTGGCGGACAATCCGTATAAATGGGTGATCGTTCCCATCGGCATGATCATCGGATACTTTATTGTACGTGCAGAGCCTGCGGTGTTCGTCCTGACACGCCAGGTGGAGGATATCACTTCGGGGACTATAAGTGCGGGAGCTATGGGCCTGAGTCTCTCCATTGGTGTAGCGGTATCTCTGGGACTCGCTATGGTGCGGGTGCTGACCGGAATATCGATCTTCTGGTTCGTGATACCGGGATATGCCATTGCACTGCTTTTGTCGTTCTTCGTACCAAAGATCTTTACAGCTATTGCTTTTGACTCCGGCGGCGTGGCGTCGGGCCCGATGACCGCGACATTCCTCCTCCCGTTTGCCATCGGGGCATGTACGAGCGTGGGAGGAAATATCGTAACAGACGCATTTGGCGTGGTCGCTATGGTCGCAATGACGCCTCTTATTACAATACAGATATTAGGGCTTGTGTTTGAGCTCAATTCCAGACATCTCGAAAAGATGGAAGCAAGAAAGGCAGCCGCTGCATTTGCCCGGCTTCCGGATGATGAGATCATAGAACTTTAAGGAGGAAAGACTATCGCTATGAGTGAGATAAATATGTTGATGACTGTCACCAAAAGATCGGTGGGACGCAGGCTGCTGGCATGCTATGAGGAGATCGGTCTTTCTTCCACCCTGTGTACACTGGCTCAGGGGACGGCAACCAGTGAGACGCTGGACTACTTTGGTCTTGAAGTTACAGAGAAGATGGTGACGCTGACTGTAGTGTCGGACGACACATGGAAACAGGTAAAACGAGAACTTGAGGACAGGTTTCAGATCGACGTCCCCGGTACAGGGATTGCTTTCCTGATGCCATTGTCCAGTGTAGGCGGTAAGAAAGTACTGCAGTTTCTGATTGACGGGCAGAAGGTTGAAAAAGTAGAGGAGAGTGTCATGAAAAATACAAATTATGAACTGATCATCGTAGTTGCAAACCACGGGCACAGCGAAGAAGTGATGGATGCGGCACGGGCAGAGGGAGCCGGCGGAGGCACTGTGATCCATGCGAAAGGGACAGGACTTGAACGGGCGGAGAAATTTCTCGGAGTATCCATTGCGGATGAGAAAGAGCTCATCCTGATCGTCACAAAGACAGAGTCCAAAAAAGCGATCATGAAATCCATCATGGACCATGCGGGGCTTGAGAGCAAAGCACGCTCTGTCGTCTTTTCTCTCCCTGTGACGGATACTGCCGGACTGAGACTGCAGGAGATCCAGTAACAATAGCTTTAGAAAAAGTTCATTTGTATAACCTGTGTATCTGTACTATAATAAAAAAGCCGGATGTGTGCGTATTTTACAGGAAAATACTCCAGAATGCCGGAGATTAATTGATTGCAGAAGGGAATTACTATGTCAGATCAGGATTTCATCTTAGTGGATGAGGAAGATAAAGAAAAAGAGAATAACGGACAGGACTGCTGTTCCAAAGAGGAGCAGAAACAGGAAGTTGTTTCTTCTGACAGCAGCAGGAAAGACGGCAGCAGCTCCGATCAGAAAGATGATGACGGATATGAAAAGGTATGTTTTATCTGTCACCGCCCGGAGAGTGTGACGGGAAAGATGATCGATCTTCCCAATAATATCACGGTCTGCCCGGACTGTATGCAGAGAAGTTTTGACGCCATGACCAACGGCTCGATCGATCTTAACCGTCTTATGAACATGCCCGGCGTCCAGTTCTTCAATATGTCAGATCTGGAGAATATGCAGCCGAAGCCGCAGAAGATCAAGAAGAAAAAGGAAAAACCGAAAGAATTCCACAAGCTGGATATCAAAAATATCCCGGCACCCCATAAGATCAAAGCAAAGCTGGATGAATACGTGGTGGGACAGGAATATGCAAAAAAGGCGATGTCCGTTGCCGTGTACAATCATTATAAGAGAGTAGCTACGGACACGATGGACGACATTGAGATCGAAAAATCCAATATGCTCATGATCGGCCCGACAGGAAGTGGAAAGACCTATCTTGTCAAGACGCTGGCGAGACTTCTCGATGTGCCGCTCGCCATCACGGACGCCACGTCTCTTACAGAGGCCGGCTACATAGGCGATGATATCGAGAGTGTGGTATCCAAGCTGCTGGCAGCTGCGGACAATGATGTGGAGAAAGCAGAGCAGGGGATTATTTTTATCGATGAGATAGACAAGATCGCCAAAAAGCGCAACTCCAACCAGAGAGATGTAAGCGGAGAGTCTGTACAGCAGGGAATGCTGAAGCTCCTTGAGGGAAGCGATGTGGAAGTGCCGGTGGGCGCCAACAGCAAAAATGCCATGGTGCCGTTGACTACGGTCAACACAAAGAATATCCTTTTCATCTGCGGAGGCGCTTTCCCGGATCTGGAGGAGATCATCAAGGAACGTCTCCAGAAGAAGACTTCCATGGGATTTAACTCAGAACTGAAAGACAAGTACGAAAATGACAAGGATCTTCTCTCAAAAGTTACGGTCGAAGACCTGAGAAAGTTCGGTATGATCCCGGAGTTCTTAGGACGTCTCCCGATCATATTTACACTGAAGCCTCTTGACAAAAATATGATGGTCAAGATTTTAAAAGAACCGAGAAATGCAATCTTAAAACAGTACCAGAAACTGCTGGCCCTTGATGAGGTCAAACTGGACTTTAACGAGGGAGCACTTGAGGCTATCGCGGAAAAGGCGATGGAAAAGGATACCGGAGCCCGTGCTCTGCGCGCTATCATAGAGGAATTCATGCTTGATATCATGTATGAGATCCCGAAGGACGACAGCATCGGCGAGGTAGAGATCACGAGAGAGTATATTGAGGGGACCGGAGGACCGGTCATACGGCTGAGAGGGCAGGAAGTGCCGCGGCTGGGATAAGCCGGCGACTCTTTACAGCTGCCGCATTGTCTCAAATGTATTATACAGATTGAGCTGCCCGTAACCCCATTCCCGGTTGGGATACTCCATTGTCCTTGGGCGCACTGCACCAAGGATCAGAAGGCTCTTGATCTGAAAAGAATCAATGCCCGGGACTTCCTGGATGTCAAGAAGCCATTCCAGCATCAGCGCTACAGCGCCGGATGTGACGGCAGCTGAGATACAGGACCCGGTGCGGGGCGAGAATCTGCCTCCGGGAAGTGCACCGGCAACATTGACGCCGGGGGCGGTGATATCAGGCTTGAGCCGTCCGGTACGTGTGTAACCTCTGCCTGAGGACTGGGAAACTGCGCCTGTCGTTCCGTTGTAATAGGACACGACCACGGGACTGTCAGCATTGGCCGGATTTGTCAGAGTGTAGTACGGATCAGATTCAAGGAAGAAGACTTCCCCGGTCAGGAATTCTGTCAGGGGAAGCCACATATGGAAGCGTCCGTCCGCGATCGTGAGCGGTTCTACAATGATCTTCCAGATGCCGGGAGCGGGCGCGTTAAAACGGAAGAATACCAGCTCAGAACTGCTCTTCTCCACAAGGAGCCGGTAGTCTATGGAGACCTTTGTGCGCTCGAAGAGAAAGTCAATCTCGGCACTGGCGCCGACCCGGAATGGGATACGTGATGTGTTTTCCCCCGAAGGTGAGATGATGGATATGGAGAGAATGTTGGGCACTTCGGTCCACAACTCCATAGAGAAGCCGGTTACATTTTCTCCAACCCTCAATTCTACTGTCTTTGTATCTTCTGTAGTTTCCAGTGTATTGAAATAATGGTGGCGTTTGTCCGCTTCATTTCCGGTGCCGATCACTGTGATGTGGTTTGCCCTTGTGCTGTAGCCCTCGATCAGAAAAGAAAAGGGCAGTGTGCCGATGTGTCCGCCCATGCTGGAACCGCATGTAATGCAGACGACCAGCGGCATCCCGAGACTGTCGGCAAGATCGTTCAGATATTTGAGCCCCAGCATCAGGTCGGTTTCCTGGTAGCAGACTGCATTATCAGGGATAAAATAATAGTCTCTCAGGTACTGCTTCGCCTGTTTCAGTTTGACCATAGCAATGGCTGCTTCCGGGGCGGCTCCGAGAAACTGCTCCCCGGCGTCAGCACCGCCCGCAGCAAGACTTGCTGCATAAGTGCCGTGCCCGCTGTCGTCTGTGGAGGGAACCAGTGTAAGCGGCTCTTCGGAACGGAGAGCGGCATCGATCTGCTCCTGTGTGTATTCACTGCCATAAGAGAAATCCCGGGGCGGAGTGCCGCTTTGTACCGTCTGATCCCAGATGGCGGCGATCCGGGTGGATCCGTCGAGATTCCGGAAAATATCATTAGTATAGTCGATCCCGCTGTCCATAAAACCGATCAGGATTCCGTTCCCTTTTAACTGCAGGGTGGGATAATTCTGGACAGGAAGGATCCCGGTCTGATTCAGTGTCTCCATACTGATCGGAGAGTAACATTTCGGGATGGAGTTGTAAGAATATTTTGGAAGCGTGATCGGATCGGCTGCCGCGGCAGAGAGATAGATGCATTTATATCCGAATCCGGCATCCTGCTCGCAGTGGGCATCCCGGGTAATGCTGTCAAAAAAAGAAGTCCGTACATGATTGCCGATAAAATCACGGTAATCCTCGGACAGAATGTTTTTCCTGCATGTTTCAAGATCTGATGGCATAATATATATCTCCTTGAGCATTCTATAATAAATAAGGTTGTGCCTGAATAAACAGGCGTTCGCCTGAATCATCATATGCAGGAAGCGATGGGTGTATGAACAGTTCAGCCATCTGTCAGCTAGTCGCCGGATCTTTATGCAGGCATAAATCCGTCTCCTGTTGACAGATGGCTGGCTTGGTGCAACAGTTCAGCCTGCGCCATTCGCAAAGCCGCACTTACGTGCTTACTGCGGCGCTGCCGCATCTTTGCTCATAAACGGGCGCTCATCTCATCTGTCAGCCAGTCGCCGGATCTTTATGCAGGCATAAATCCGTCTCCTGTTGACAGATGGCTGAACTGTTGGTTAAAAAAGTATAAATTCACGGGTGTTTTCTTGAAGTTGGCAGATAATAGGGTATAATAATTATATGTTTGGACGCCAAAAGCGGATGTCGGTTTTCGGATGTGACATGTCCGTGACGGACAAAAGAAGAAAGGAGAAATTGTTATGAGAGATTTTTTTGAAGATTTAGGAAAACGCATCGGAGAGACTGCGGAGACGATGACAAATATGGCCGGGGAAGCTATCGAGATCCAGCGGCTGAAAAGCCAGATCCGCACTCTTGCAAGAGGAAATGCGGTAGACCTGATGGAACTCGGGAAGTCGATCTATGACCGTTATAAAGCAGGAGAGGAAGTTGAGGAAAGCGCGCAGGCTCTCTGTGATGCAATCAGGGACAGAGAGTCCACGATCGGGGAATATGAAAAGAAGATCTCAAAGATCAAAGGCGCTTCAGAATGTTCTAAATGCGGAAAGATGGTAGGAAAGGATATGGCTTTCTGTCCGTACTGCGGAGAAAAAGTTGCCTCGGCTTATGAAGAGGATGAGGATACAGAAGAAAGTGATACAGCAGATGAGACTGCGGAAGATTATGCCGGACAGGTAAAAGAGAAAATGGCAGATGCTGCGGAAAAAGCAGCGGACAAGGCGGACGAGGCTGCGAAAAAAGTCAGCGATATGGCGGAAAAAGCAGCGGCAAAGACCGGAGATATAGCAGGAAAGGCGGCGGCAAAGACCGGGGAGATGGCAGAAAAAGCAGCGGAAAAGATCAATGAGGCTGCAGAGAAAGTTTCAGGTAAATTAAATGAGTAGAAAGTGGTCCCTGATCGAAACAGCGGGATTATTTGCGGCAGACCAGCTGTTCAAGACATACGCAGAACAGAATCTGGATAAAAAAGAGGAACGAAAACTGGCAGGGATGCTCGTGTTCAGGAGAGTGCACAATAAAGGATTGTGCATGGGACTTTTGTCCGAAAATCAGGCAGCAGTGAAGTGGTTGTCTCTGGCGGCATCAGGCATCGTGACAGTGTGTCAGGCAATTGTATCGTTCCGTAGAAAAGGATTCTGGAAAAAGAAAGGACTTGCCTTGATGACAGCAGGCGCATGGAGTAACACTTTTGACCGGTTTGCCCGGGGATATGTGGTCGATTATATCGGATTTGATATAAAGGATCCGAAGACAGCAAAGATCACATATAATCTGGGGGACTTCTTTATAACAGCGGGAGCTGTGATCCTGTCACTGTGCTCGTTGTTTTCTCCTTCGGGAAAGGAGAAAAAGAAAGTGCAGAGAACAGAAGATGCTGACGAATAACTGAGAGGATAAAAGAAAAGCAGGCAGCGCCGGGAATACCGGCGCTGTACCTGTGTTAAGAGCTTATTTTATGATCAGAATCCGATGGCCCTTTTTACTTCTTCGATATCTCCTGTGTAGACGGTCCCGTTCATACCGAGGGCTTTCCCGGCTTCGATATTTTTCTCAAGATCATCAATAAAGAAACACTCTTCCGGCTTAAGTGAATAGGTCCGGAACAGATATTGGTAGATGGCAGGATCGGGCTTCGCTGTTTTCAGCGGAGCAGAGAAAACAACGCCGCTGAATTTTTTGAGCACTTCATACCGTCCGGCCCACTCGGCAAAGTAGGTGGGCGCGTTGGACAGAAGATAGACAGGGACATTTCGCTCCACAAGCTCGTCAATAAAGCGGAGCGTTTCTTTCTTTGGCGTAATATACCTCGGCCAGTCTTTAAAGAAGGAATGAATCCGGTCTGCCAGACGTTCCGGAAGCGCGGAAAGGCATTCTTCCCTATATTTGTTGTAATCAATCGTTCCTTTGTCCAGTTCTCCCCATTTCTTATAGATGACGGAACAGAGCAGAGTGCAGTCTTCTTCTGATTCACAGAACTGCTGCATTATATATCGCCCGTCGAATTTTCCGATCACATTTCCAAAATCAAATATTATATTCTTGTATTTCATAAG
Organism: Clostridiales bacterium; assembly: GCA_019418195.1. Classification (GTDB taxonomy): domain Bacteria; phylum Bacillota; class Clostridia; order Lachnospirales; family Lachnospiraceae; genus Mediterraneibacter. The sequence continues at coordinate 14,829 of DYCJ01000021.1, forward strand.
AATCTCCCGGTTTTAGTTTATAGTTATTTCGGAACAAATATATCCGGATACATTATACACTATAAAAGTGAGCTTTATATAGCTAAAAAATAATATTTAGGGAAATCCGGACTATCTTTTTGGTTATATCTATTGTTATACATAATAGAAAGTGAAAAACGTTTTGAACTTTATTCTTTACCGGGCGAGAAAGGAGGATCATGTGGATTCAGATTTTTTCCTGATCAGGAAAATGAGGCAGGGAGACGAGGAGGCTTTTGATGTATTTATCCGCAAATATTACGGAGATATACTCAGATACTGTGCCTGCCATTGTTTTGATGCCGAAGATGCGCAGGATCTGACGCAGGAAACTTTCGTGCGTTTTTTCTCCCGATTTTCTGATTATCGTCATAAAGGAAAAACAAAGAACTACCTGTACACTATAGCAGGGAATCTCTGTAAAAATTATTACAAGAAAAATAAAGCGCCCGCGGCGGACGATGTGTATGGAGAATCGAGAGATACAACAGAAAGTCTTGAAGATTCTGTTATAGAAAGAGCTGCACTTGAATGGGCGTTAGACCATCTGGAGCCCGAATTGCGCGATGTGATCGATATGTATTATTTCCGGGAATTGAAACTGAGGGAGATGGCAGAAACACTACACATCAGCCTTCCGCTTGTAAAGTACCGCCTGCGGCGGGCGAAAGGCCGGTTGCGGGAATTATTAGGAAAGGAGAGACAAAGTTATGAATCTGGACGATCAGATGGAGATTTATAAGAAAAGAACGGACATTATGCCGGATGAAGACAGGATACGGCAGACAGTACAAGCTTCTATGGAAAGCTTTTTGCAGTCTGAAAGTGAAAAAATATTGTCATACCACTCATTCCTGTGTATACAGTTCGGGCTTATCCGGAAAAGATGGTGGGCATTGCAGATGGGTGTGCTGGCACTGGTATGGGCAGCCCTTATGCCTGCACAGGATAATCCATATATATACAGGAGTCTTGGGCTTGCTGCGACACTGTTTGTCATACTGGTCATTCCGGAATTATGGAAGAACAGGGTAAACGATTGTATAGAGATCGAAGGATCGACTTACTATACCCTCCGGCAGATATATTCGGCGAGAATCCTGCTGTTCGGGCTTGCCGATATTCTGCTGATCACCCTTTTCTGCTGTATGGCGGCAGTCTCCCTGCAGATATCCCTGACAGAATTGCTGATACAATTTATCTTTCCAATGACAGTTACAGCCTGCATCTGTTTCGGAATCTTTGGGAGCAGGAATCAGGTCAATGAATCGGCGGCGCTGGGACTGTGCATTCTGTGGAGCGCTCTCTGGTGGTGTGTACTTATGGATGAGAAACTTTACAGAGCCATATCAGTCCCGGTGTGGATGATACTGCTGGGAATGGCGCTTCTGTTTTTGATAATTACTATTTGCCGTTCAATCCGGCAGTGTGATGATATTTGGGAGGTAAATGCAGATGGAACTGAAAATGATTGACCTGACAAAGCAGTTTGGGAGTTTTACGGCAGTGGATCATGTGGATCTGACTATGACAAACGGCGTCTATGGACTGCTTGGGGCAAATGGCGCCGGGAAGACGACACTGATGCGGATGATCTGTACGCTTCTTAAACCGACAGAAGGAGTGATCATGTGTAACGGAAAAGATATTTTCAAGATGGATAGTAGTTACCGGAGACTGCTGGGATATCTGCCGCAGGATTTCGGATTTTATCCGGATTTTACGGCTAAGGATTATCTGCTTTATATTGCAGCGTTAAAAGGAATCCGGCCGGCTGTTGCGAAAAGGAGAGTCCGGGAACTGGCTGAGAAGACCGGGCTTTCAAAAAGTCTCAATAAGAAAATGAAAAAGCTGTCAGGCGGCATGAAGCGCAGGGCGGGTATTGCCCAGGCCATGCTGGGAAATCCAAAGATCCTGATTCTTGACGAGCCTACTGCAGGGCTTGACCCCAATGAGAGAATCCGTTTCCGAAACCTGATCAGCGAGCTTTCCGAAGACAGGCTGGTCCTCCTGTCCACCCATATTGTATCTGATGTGGAGTATATTGCCGGTGAGATCTGGCTTATGGGAGAGGGTAAGGTGCTGCATCAGGGCACGGCAGATGAACTTATTTCTTCCATGAAAGAACATGTATGGAAATGTTCTGCAGGCAGGGAGAAGGTCCCCCTGCTGATGAAAAAATATAAAATATCCAATGTCAGAGCAGAAGCACACGGAGCCGAACTTCGGATCATATCTGCAGAAAAGCCGCTTCCGGATGCGGTTATGGCCGAGCCTGTCCTGGAGGATGTGTTTCTGTATTATTTCGGAGAGAAGGGTGGGGATAGTAATGTTGTTATATGAACTGAAAAAGGTACTGGTGAGACCTGTAAACAGGATTGTGCTGCTGATCCTTCTGGCTGTACTGCTGATCGTTACTACTATAGCAGTCAGCGGCGTGTCTTATACTGAATCTGACGGGAGTTCCGTGTCGGGAGTCGAAGCGGCGGCAAAACTACGGCAGGCGAAAGAGCAGTGGTCAGGATATGTGACAGAAGATGTCCTGAAGAAAGTGATCGAAGAAAATGATGCGGTGAATCAGTCGCCGGAAGCCCGTTCAGATGATGTGACAGACAACAATATTGCCTATTCCAGAAAACAGGGATTTTCAGACCTTCGGGAACTGATCAATCTGGCGTTTTCTGGTTTTCAAAGTTATGACTATTACCGGGCAGACACTGTCAGTGCAGATGAGGCGGGAAGTATTTATGAAAGACGCATAAGCAGCCTGAAGGAATGGCTCGTCTCAGATGAGATCAAGGATCGTTTTACTGATAATGAAAAGGAATATCTGGTCCGGCAGTACGAGAAGACGGAGACGCCGTTTTATTATACTTACGCGGACGGATGGAGCACGCTGCTGACATATTCTTCAACGATTATTATGGTGACCGTACTGGCTGCGGGCTTCCTTGTATCTGGCATATTTTCCAGTGAATTTGCGTTAAAATCAGACTCCATATATTTTTCATCACAGTATGGGCGAAACCGCGGAGTCCGCTCCAAGATCGCAGCAGGATTTATCCTGCAGTCCGGTATCTACTGGATTGCAATCCTGCTTTATACGGCGGTCATTCTCATAACATTGGGAGCAGAAGGCGGTTCATGTATGATACAGAGCGGGATGGACGGCTGGAAGAGCTTCTATAATATCACGTATTTTCAGGAATATCTTCTCGCTGTGCTGGGCGGATATGCCGGGAGTCTTTTTATCTTGTCTCTGGCAATGCTGGTATCTGCAAAGACAAGATCTGCTGTGTTTGCAGTGACAGTCCCGTTTATTGTATTGTTTGTGCCGTCATTTTTGAGCAGTGTAAATGCGTTATCAGAAATCTTGGGACTGCTGCCGGATCAATTGCTGCAGATCAGTTATGCAATAGGAGCATTTAATCTTTATGAACCGGGCGGGAAAGTCACAGGTGCGATCCCGATCCTGTTCGTACTGTATCTGAGTCTGTATGCGGTCATGCTGCCGGGGACGTACCGGGTGTATCGTAAGGCGGAGGTGGAGTAAAGACAATACGTAAAATAACGTAAAATGGATTGGTGCACGTAAAAATACGTGATATAATATAGGCATGATAAGGGAAGGAGATACAAAAGATGCCAATGACTCCGAAAGAGATGATAAAACATCTCAAGGAAAACGGGTTTGAAGAAGTCAGTCAGAATGGTCCACACATAAAATTAAAAAACCCGACAACAGGAAGAACGGTAATCGTTCCTTATCACTCCAAAGCTATGAGAAAAGGGCTGGAGCAGGCAATACTTAAACAGGCAGGGCTGAAATAAGCCCTGCGCCTGAAAAGACGGAGGTATCGCGTATGAATAAATTATTTTATCCTGCATTATTTCACAAGGCAGAAGGAGGCGGATTTTGGGTATCATTTCCAGATTTTCCGGAATGCCTTACAGAGGGAGACGATATGTCACAGGCTTACGAAATGGCAGTTGAGGCATTAGGGCTTGCTCTGGTAAGCAGAAAAGAGGAGAAAGAGGCGATTCCTGTCCCCATGGAGATTGATAAGCTGTCCCCGGAAGATGGGACGTTGGTAATTGTAGAGTTTGATATGTTGGAGTATCAGAAGAAACATAATTCCAAGGCAGTAAAAAAGACTCTCAGTATTCCGGAATGGTTGAATGAAGAAGCAATGGCGATGGGGGTGAATTTTTCACAGGTGCTTCAGGAAGCTTTGATGAATAAGCTGAATATCAGCAGATAACAAGAAACTGGAGTATACGGGATTCGAACCCGTGGCCTCAACAATGCGAATGTTGCGCGCTCCCAACTGCGCTAATACCCCATATATTATTATTTCGGGAAGCCGGTCCTTCGGCTTCCCTTATGGAAACAACGGGGCTCGAACCCATGACCTCCCGCTAGTCAGGCGAGCGCTCTC
>DYCJ01000210.1 GCA_019418195.1 Clostridiales bacterium
ATCTCGAGGATATTTTTCTCCCCTTTCATCCGTTCCGGATCAAGAAAGACATCTCGATTTCTTTTCCCTACTAGCATAATTTTGTAAATATTTTTATTTCCATATTCATTTATTTTTTTCTCAATCTGTTTCTTGACGCTTCCCGTCGTATCTTCCACTCCTACAGCAGACTCAAAGTGGATATACTCCCGGCATGCACACGGAACCCACTGCGTCCGGGCGCCTTTCTCTGTGATCTCGCCCCTCACATAACCGTGTCTTCCTGTATCGTTTTTATCGATCGGTTCCAGAGCGCCCGAATAAACGATCTGATCTTTTCTCATAATCTGAGGTTTATGAATATGCCCCAGAGCCACATAATCAAATCCGGATCTTTCCAGCTTCTGACGATCGATCGGGATATGCCTGTCATCTCCCCCATGAGCAAGAAGAATCTCGAAAGGCTCTCTGCCTGCTGCCTGCAGGCTGTCATACAGCGGCCGGCCAATCTCCCGGCTGTGGTAGCTCATCCCGTATACAGCAGTCCGAAGCTCCGGAAAGTCCACATACTGCGGCTTATCACTCAAAAGAGGATATACATTTTTACTCCACTGAAATGTAAGATAGTTTGAATCCGTTCTGATATAGTCATGATTTCCTGCGATAAGGACTACTTTTGTATGCGTCAGCTCTGAAAAAAGATAATCAACTTCCTTCAACTCCCGTACCAAAGGCTGACGGTGGAACAGATCTCCTGCGATCAGCAGAAGGTCTGTCTGCTCTTCTTCACATATATGGAGCACGTGTTCAAATGTCTCCCACAGTTCCCGCGGTCTCTGACGGCTGTACAGCGGACCTGCATCCGGCCGTGCTCCCAGGTGCACATCCGCTATATGGATAAATCTCATCGTTCTGCTCTTCCTTTCCCTTTTCCGGTCCTGCTTCGATCGCCCTCCGGGCGTATCGCACAAAAAAACAAGAGGGCGCATGCCGGGGTTCATATCTGCCGGCTGCCATGCGCCCTTGTCTGTCTGTAACATTACATTCTTTTTATTCCATTTTACAGTTCACAGTTATTTACTGTTCTCGGGAACGGGATCACGTCACGGATGTTTGACATACCTGTCAGGTACATCACGCATCTCTCGAATCCGAGTCCGAATCCTGCGTGTCTGGTGGAACCGTATTTTCTCAGATCGAGATAGAAACTGTAGTCCTCTTCCTTAAGTCCCAGCTCTCTCATCCGGTTCAGGAGTTTGTCATGATCATCCTCCCTCTGGCTGCCTCCGATAATCTCACCGATTCCCGGCACAAGGCAGTCTACGGCTGCCACAGTTTTCCCATCGTCGTTCTGCTTCATATAGAACGCCTTAATCTCCTTCGGATAGTCTGTCACAAATACCGGGCGTTTATAGATCTGCTCGGTAAGGTATCTCTCGTGCTCTGTCTGAAGGTCGCATCCCCATGATACTTTATACTCGAATTTATCGTTGTTCTTCTCGAGAAGTTCGATCGCTTCTGTATAAGTGATACGTGCAAAATCGGAATTTGCTACATTGTGAAGCCTCTCCAGAAGCCCCTTGTCCACAAATGAATTGAAGAAATTCATCTCTTCCGGCGCATTCTCCAGCACATAGTTGATGATATATTTCAGCATATCCTCAGCCAGATCCATATCATCCTCCAGATCCGCGAACGCGATCTCCGGCTCGATCATCCAGAACTCCGCCGCATGGCGTGTTGTGTTAGAATTTTCCGCGCGGAATGTAGGACCGAATGTATAAATGCTGCGGAAAGCCTGGGCGTAAGTCTCACCGTTCAGCTGTCCGCTGACCGTAAGGCTTGTCTCCTTCCCGAAGAAATCCTTTGTGTAATCCACTGTGCCGTCCTCATTCTTCGGCACATTTTCCATATCCAGTGTAGTCACGCGGAACATCTCGCCGGCCCCTTCACAGTCACTCCCTGTGATCAGCGGGGTGTGTACATAGACAAACCCTCTCTCCTGGAAGAACTTATGGATTGCATATGCCGCCAGTGAACGCACACGGAATACCGCCTGAAATGTATTCGTCCTCGGGCGCAGATGAGAGATCGTCCTCAGATACTCAAAGCTGTGGCGCTTCTTCTGAAGCGGATAATCCGGCGCGGACGCACCTTCAACCTGTACTTCATCCGCCTGGATCTCAAAAGGCTGCTTTGCCTGCGGTGTCGCCACGAGCGTGCCGGTCACAATGATCGCTGCTCCCACGTTCAACTTGGAGATTTCCGCAAAATTCTCCATCTTATCATGGTAAACAATCTGAAGCGGCTGGAAATAAGAGCCGTCATTTACCACGATAAATCCGAATGTCTTGGAATCACGGAGACTGCGGACCCATCCGCCGACCGTGACCTTTTTATCAAGGTATTCGTCCCTGTTCTTAAATAACTCCCGAATCGTTGTCAGTTCCATATCAAAAACTCCTTATCGCAATATTCACACATTAGTATAACACCGGAAAACCGCGGCGTAAACAAAAGATTTCAGCGCCGGACGGCCGGCGCTGAAATCCTGCTCATATCTGCATATTTTCTTCCATTACCATCTTTCTTCTTCCCATTTCAGGATATTCCCTGTGTTTGCATCAATCTCGAATTCATACTCCATGCCGTCATACACGATGTCCCCTTCATATATATACCAGCCATCGTCCTCATCGAGCTCAATCGATATATTCTGTGCCGCAGCCCCTGGTACTCTCTCAAGCGCAATATTCTGCGCTTCCTCCAGTGTGACTGCCACGCCGGATATGCTGCCGGTATTTCCGGAAGAACTTTGTGTACCGGTCCCGCTGTCCGCCGCCTGCCCGGCATCTGCCGGGTCAGTCGAGCCGGTATTCTGCTGGTCCTGACTTCCCTGACTGCTTTTCAGATCGTCGATCTCCTGCTGAAGGGCGTCGATCTCTTCCTGAAGCTCCTCCTCCCGCTGCGTGCTTCCGTCATCAGAGGTCTGCGTCTGCCGGACTGTCCTTCTCATCCCGCACCCGGATAATAGTACGAACATTAATATAACGCCCGCAAATATTACAAAATACTTTTTCCTCATTTGCAATCCCTCCTTTTTCTGCGTAACTGTATTTTACATGAAAAAGATTAAAGGAACATTAAAAAAATTAATTTTCTTTCCATATCAGCACATTTTCATCAGGCGCACATAAAACTCCACGGTCCTCATCAGTGTCCTGACCGGCACTCTTTCGTTATTTCCATGGATCATGCCGCGCTCTTCCTTTGACAGTTTCATTGCAGAAAACTTGTAGACTCTGTCCGTAATCCGGCAGTAATGCCATGAATCACTGCACGCCATCATCAGATACGGTGATACGATCGCATCCGGCCATGTATCTTTCACCGCCTGACACAGTCTTGTGTATTCTGCGCAGTCCGTATCCGACTCGGCTGACGGATTTCTTCCCTCGTAGACCGACACTTCAATATTCGGGTTGTTGATCGTCTTCTCGAGATATGCTTTTGCAGACTCCACGGTATCCTTTCCCATCAGCCGGAGATTCATGCCCACGGAAGCCGCGGGCGGGATCACATTGAATGCCTTACCTCCCTGCATTTTCGTCACGGCACAGGTGGTGCGCATCATCGCATTGAGTTCACCGCCGGACGCCCGGCATACTCTGTCGAATAACGGCTCCAGACACCACAGGTTCGCAAAAAGTATCTTATAAGCGAATCCGGAATGTCTCCCAAGTATATCCAGCATCTCCCGTACCGGCTTGGTAAGCTGTCTCGGAAACGGATGGTTCTCCACATCGACGACCGCCTGCGCCAGTTCTCCCACGATCGTGTGTACCGGCGGCATAGAAGCATGGCCTCCTCCGCTCTTTGCCTTGAATTCAATATTGGTAAGACCTTTCTCGGCAATACCGATCAGGGCACATTCCCGGTTAACTCCCGGAAATACATTTTCCACAACCGCGCCGCCCTCGTCAACGACGAGAGCCGGCCGTATCCCTCTCTTCTCGAACAGGTCCACAATCGCCGGACAGGACGGTCCGTTGATCTCCTCCTGTCCCGAAAACGCCAGATAAATATCATGCTCCGGCACGAAGCCTTCTGTGATCAGCTTCTCCGCGGCTTCCATGATGCCGCAGAATGTCCCTTTCGTATCAAGAGTTCCCCGTCCCCAGATCACTCCGTCCTCTATGATCCCTTCAAAAGCCGGCTTATCCCACAGCTGCTCTTCCACCGGGACCACATCATAATGGGCCATCAGGACGACCGGCTCTTCCGGGCTCTTCCCTTTCCAGCGGTACAACATACCGTTCACTCCCACGAATTCCCTCGGACAGATTTCATGCACCTTCGGATCT
>DYCJ01000211.1:0-3923 GCA_019418195.1 Clostridiales bacterium
TAGTAAAACACGATTTTACTACGTCCCCATATCCATTTTATAATATTTTTTTCAATACGTCCGTGACTTTCTTCACCGGAATGATCTCCAGCTTCTCCTTCACCTCTTCGGCCACGTCCTCCAGATCTTCTACATTATCTTCGGGAATGAAGACTTTTTTGATACCGGCTCTCTGGGCTGCCATCAGTTTCTCCGGCAGTCCTCCGATGGGCATGACGCCGCCCCGCAGGGAGACTTCGCCTGTCATGGCGATGTCGGTATCCACGGTTCTCCCGGTGACGAGAGAGGCGAGTGCTGTGGTGAGGGTGATGCCGGCGGAGGGACCGTCTTTCGGCACGGCTCCTGCCGGGACATGGATGTGCAGGTCGTGATCCTCAAATATCTTACTCTCTTTTGGATACAGAGATTTTACAAGTGTCAGGGCGATCTGGACGGATTCTTTCATGACGTCTCCCAGCTGTCCCGTGACCTGGACCTTGCCTTTTCCGCTTGTGAGCTTCGTCTCGATGAAGAGGATGGCTCCGCCTGCGCGCGTCCACGCCAGTCCGGTCACGACTCCCGGCGTCTTCGATGACAGTTTCCGCTCAGGGTGGATCTGCTTACGGCCGAGATAATCGGTCAGATTACTCTTTGTGACGGAGATGACGGTTTTTTCAGATTCCTTTTTCACTAGTTCGACAGCCGCGGATCTGCAGATGGTCTCTATGCATTTCTTTAGATCGCGCACGCCGGACTCCATCGTATACTCTTCAATGATCTGGCGGAGCGCTCCGTCTGTGATCTTGAGCATGCTCTTCTGGATTCCCATTGTTTCCAGCGCTTTCGGGATCAGGTGCTTTTTCGCGATATGATATTTTTCCACCGCGGTATAACCGGGGAATGAGATCGCTTCCATACGGTTTAACAGGGGTTCGGGGATCGTGTCCGTTGTGTTTGCCGTGCAGACAAAGAGCACATTGGACAGGTCGTAGGGCACGTTCATGTAGTGGTCTGTAAATGTACTGTTCTGCTCGGGATCAAGGACTTCCAGCAGTGCGCTGGCCGGGTCACCGCCGTAGTCTTTTGCCAGTTTGTCGACTTCGTCCAGCACCATGACCGGGTTGGATACGCCGCTTCTCTTCATGGCTTCCATGATCCTGCCCGGCATCGCCCCCACGTAAGTCCGGCGGTGTCCGCGGATCTCGGCTTCGTCCCGGATTCCTCCGAGACTGATCCGCACATACTTTCTCCCGAGCGCGCGGGCGATACTCTGTCCGATGCTGGTCTTGCCGGTGCCGGGAGCTCCGACAAAGAGGAGAATGGAGCCGTACTGTTTTCGATTCAGAGCCATGACCGCAAGCAGCTGGATGATGCGGTCTTTTACTTTCTTAAGCCCGTAGTGGTCCTCATCCAGTATCTCTTCCGCCCGTTTCAGATCAATGGGCGTAAATTCCGGCGCTTTCCATGACAGGCTGGTCACAAAGTCCAGATAATCATAGAGAAGACCGTATTCGTGGCTTTCTTTTCCTTCCTGCCGCATACGGTTGAGCACCTTTTCAGCCTCTTTTCGCGCCTCTTCATTCATCCCGGACTCTTTGATCTTCTTTTCAAATTTCCTTACATCGGAAATATTTTCCGGATGCATATCGTCCAGTTCTTTCTGGAGATAATCGATCTGCTTCTTCAGGGCGGCTTCCCGGTAGAGCTGCTCCTGGTCGCCCTTCTGTGCTTCCTGAGCTTCAGAAGAAACTTTTGCGATCTCCATAAATTCATTGACTGCGCGGTCTATGAGAGTATATCTCTCCCTGACCGAATCCGTAGCGAGGATCTGATATTTTTCCTCCGGCGTAAGGTTCAGATACTCGGACAGGGCGGACGCCATATCATTCATATTTTTGCGCTGCAGGATATATCCCCGAGCCCACAGTCCCCACTGGTAACCCTGGACAAACCGGAGCAGTGCTGTGCGCAGTTCCGTAAATTCCGCCTGCTGTTCGTCTTCTCCCATATCTTCCACAGGAGGACGCAGGACAAAAGAAACATGGATTCCGTCATCGTCAACAGACGGCTCACTGATCTCCACGCGGTCAGTGGTGCGCACCTGCAGTACATCTTCTTCGCTGATGTTCTCGACCTTTGCGGAAAGCCCCACAGGGTAAAAAGCATCGGAGGCGGGAATGCCGTCCGCGGTTTCATTTTTTAAAAACAGGAACAGAAGATCGGAGCCGGCTTCCAGCTCATCGGCTCTGTCTGCGAAGAAATCTTTTTTAAAGAAATAAGTGACGTCAGGTAAGAGAAGTATATTATAAATAGGTTGTATAAACATAATAGATCCTCCTTGTCACAGAAATTCAATGTTAATGATATTAGCACTCGGAAGAGGAGAGTGCTAATTCTATAATATAGAAAATTAGCATAAAACGTGCGGGATGTCAATAAGAGAGCCGGGATTCACGTTTTATTCATTAATGATAACAGAACAAGCAAGGAAAAATTTTTAGAAATTAGCACTCATCACTTGACAGTGCTAACAACAAGTGCTATAGTACAACTAGAACAAAGGAAGGGAATAAAGAAACAGAGATGTTCTGGTGTTCTATTTTGAAAGGAGATATGACTTATGTTGATGCCGAGTATTTTGGGAGAAAATTTATTTGATGATGACTGGATGGATTTCCCGTTTGACAGAGATTTCTGGGGAAGAACGAATAATAAGACGACTAAGAATCTGATGAAGACAGATATCCGCGAGCATGACGCGGGATATGAACTGGATATCGATCTGCCGGGATTTAAGAAAGACGAGATCAAGGCAGAGCTTGAGAACGGATACCTGACGATTTCTGCTACAAAGGGTGCAAACAATGACGAGCAGGATAAGAAAGGAAAATACATCCGCAGAGAGCGTTATGCAGGAACAATGCAGAGAAGCTTCTATGTAGGCGATGATGTAACTCAGGAAGATATCAAAGCAAAATTTGAGAATGGTATCCTGAGACTGAGCATCCCGAAGAAAGATGCAAAAGCAGTTGAGACAAAGAAGACTATTGCAATCGAGGGATAATCCCGGACCTAGAGGTAGAAGCATAAGATAGAGATGGGGCCGGTGCACTGATTTGATTCGGTGTGCCGGTCTTTTTGTGCTATAATAGAACTGTTTGAGAGATGAAAGGAATGATCATGTTGAACAAGTTACCTGTCTATATTTTAAAGCGCTATCTGCTCCTTCTGGTCGGTCTTTCGATCATGGCATTTGGCGTTGCATTTTCTATCAAAGCAAGTCTGGGGACCTCCCCAATCTCGAGTGTGCCGTATGTGACCAGCCTGTTTACCCCGCTGACTGTGGGAACAGCCACGATCACGATGCACTGTGTATTTATCCTGCTGCAGATATTGATCCTTCGGAAGAATTATCATCCGGTCCAGCTCATGCAGCTTCCGGTGGCATTCTTCTTCGGGTACCTGACAGACTTCGGCGTGTGGGCGGTTCAGGGAATCACCTGTAATACATACTGGCAGCAGTGGATCGTCTGTCTCATCGGAATCCTGCTGGTAGCTGTGGGAGTCAGCTTTGAAGTTAAAGCAGGAGTCGTAGTGCTGGCGGGCGAGGGCGTTGTGCTCGCAATCTGCAAAGTGCTTCCGAAAGTCAAGTTCGGTTACATGAAAGTGGGATTCGACGTGACGCTGGTCGTGATCGCGTGCATCCTGTCGATCGTGTTTACCGGACGGCTGCAGGGAGTGAGAGAGGGAACGGTCGCAGCGGCTCTGCTGGTGGGGCTGATCGCGAAACAGCTGGGGAAACTGCTGGCGCGGTGGAAGCTGGAAAAATAGTTGATTACTTCTTGTTAAATAAGTTGCTTTTTTGTAAAATCAATCTTATAGAATTACAGAAATTGGAAGGGGAAAGTGCAGTGGCTGGGATCAAAGATGTAGCAAAAAGAGCC
>DYCJ01000211.1:3933-4295 GCA_019418195.1 Clostridiales bacterium
ATGTCGGTGTGGGAACAGTCTCCAGAATGTTGAATAACAGCGGATATGTGGCTGAAGAGACAAGAAAAAAAATAGAGATTGCAATGAAAGAACTGAACTATACTCCAAATGAACTAGCACGTAACCTGTATCATAAGCGCACAGGAATTATTGCGGTACTGGTTCCGAATGTCTCAAACCCTTTTTTTACAGAGTTTGTAGATTATGCCGAGGCAGAACTTTATAATTACGGATATAAGATGATGCTGTGTAATACGCGAAAAGAACATAACGCAGAGTTGGAATATCTGGATATGCTGAATCGTCATATTGTGGATGGTGTTATTACGGGGGTACATTCCCTGGATGTTGAAGAATATAAA
>DYCJ01000212.1 GCA_019418195.1 Clostridiales bacterium
ATCTGCGCCCGCTGATCTATGACTGGGAATTCCGCGGAGACTCGATCTTTCTACGTGTTGCTGCAGGAAGCAGTGAGAACTTAAAGCCTGACCTGATCATGGATACATTTCTGAAATATACCGGAAACATTTCGGATAAACCGGAGGAGAGAGAAGAAGTCTCCGAATCCTCCCATGTTTTAAGCGCACAGTCATTTACCTACAGACGGCTTGAAATGTATGCAGATACAGGAAAAGACGAAAAAAGAAATCTTGTCACGCTGGAATCTCTCGGAGGTGTAATCCATTGAAACGCAAACTCCTGATCGAAAAAAAGGACGATAAGATACGGACTTATTTCATCGAGAATGACGATATCGTAGAAATCCACAGTACACCGGCATCCGGCGGGGACGCGGACAGGCACCGGCTGGGTGACATCTATATCGGAAAAGTAAGTAATATCGTCCCTAATATTGGTGCTGCATTTATCGAGATCGAGAAAGGTGTCAACTGCTACTACGATATGAAAGACGCAGCCAGCGCTGTATTTACCCGCAAATCAGGGAAAAAGGCGTTATGTATCGGCGATGAGCTGGTCGTACAGATCAGCCGCGAGGCGATCAAGACAAAAGCTCCTACTGTGACCAGCAATCTGAGTTTTACCGGCAGATATGCCGTATTGACCCACGGGAATACGAGGATCGGCGTTTCCTCAAAGATTCCAAAGTCTCTAAGGGAAACATATAAAAAAGAACTGAGCGATCTACAGAATGATGATTTCGGCATCATCGTCCGCACAAACGCAAAGGATGCTTTGTTTCATGATGTTGCGGACGAGATCAATGCACTGAGAGAAGAATATTCCAGCCTGATCCAGGCAGCCCGGACAAGAGTATGTTTCTCCTGTCTGAAATCAGCCCCGCCGTCATATATAGCTGACCTGAAAAATGTATATATGGATGGAATGGAAGCGATCATTGTCGGAGATAAAGATTTGTATACACGTATACATTTATACTTTCAATCAGAACTTCCTGAAAAACTCGACCTCTTAAAGCTGTACGATGATCCGTCATTCCCCCTTGATAAACTTTACAGCACCCGGTCGATACTTGACAAAGCGCTCGCGGAACGGGCCTGGCTGAAAACCGGCGGATATCTTATTATCCAGCCTACAGAGGCGCTGACTGTGATCGACGTAAATTCAGGAAAGAACACATCTAAAAAAGACAGTGAGGAAGGGGCCCTGAAAGTAAATCTTGAGGCAGCCAGAGAAGCGGCACACCAGATCCGCCTGCGCAATCTGTCCGGTATTATCATTGTAGATTTTATCAACCAGAAAGAGGAGGAAAACACCCGGAAACTCCTGCACGAGTTCAAATACTTTCTTGCACAGGACCCGATCCAGACCACCCTTGTGGATATGACAGCGCTCGGCCTTGTAGAAATCACCAGAAAAAAGATTCGCCGCCCCCTGTACGAAGAGGAGCTGCAGTAAAAGAAAAACAAGAAATTCAGCCATACCACTTATAATAAGGAATGGCTGAATTTTTCTCATTTTTCCGTTTACAACCCGGGAATACGGCGTTATAATATTGAATCGAGAGTGCCCGCATAAGGAGCAGCAGACATCAGATATATGAATTTCTGCATATGAAGCGGGACGGACTGTTTCGAGAATGACAGATTATTATAATGAAGAGACACGTTTGGAGGAAATGAAAGAAATGAAGAAAGTGGTTAAGTTCGGCGGAAGTTCTCTGGCTAACGCTGATCAGTTCAAAAAGGTCGGCGCCATCATCAGCGAGGACGAATCCAGAAGATATGTAGTACCGTCAGCTCCGGGAAAGCGTTTTGCCAGTGATATCAAGGTGACAGATATGCTTTATGCCTGTTATGAGGCTGCTGTCAACGGCTCGGATTTCACAGAACAGCTTGAGCAGATCAAAGAGCGCTATCAGGAGATCATCGACGGACTGAATCTTTCCTTTTCACTGGAAAGCGATTTTGAAAAGATCCGCGAAGATTTCAGTAATCAGGCCGGACAGGATTATGCGGCGTCACGCGGCGAGTTCCTGAACGGAAAGATCATGGCTGCATATCTGGGCTTTGATTTTGTCGACGCAGCAGAAGTCGTACGCTTTGATAATGACGGTTCATTTAATGCGGACATTACAAATGAACTTCTCTCTGCGAAGCTGAAGGATATGCATACGGCTGTGATCCCTGGATTTTACGGAGCGAAAGAGAGCGGGGAAGTCGTGACATTCTCCCGCGGAGGATCTGATATCACGGGTTCTCTCGTGGCACTTGCCGTTGGCGCAGATCTCTATGAGAACTGGACAGACGTATCCGGCTTCCTGATCGCAGACCCGAGGATCGTCAAAAACCCGAAGTCCATCGAGACGATCACATACAAAGAGCTGCGCGAGCTGTCTTACATGGGCGCCAGTGTACTCCACGAAGATGCGATCTTCCCGGTGCGTAAAGCTGGTATTCCGATCAACATCCGGAATACAAACAAACCGGAAGATAAAGGCACACTTATTGTCGAGAACACCTGCCGTCAGCCGAGGTATACGATCACCGGTATTGCAGGTACAGACGGCTTTGCCGCGATCACGGTCGAAAAAGCGATGATGAATTCGGAAGTCGGATTCTGCCGGAAAGTACTTCAGGTATTTGAAGACAATGGAGTATCGATCGAGCATATGCCGTCCGGTATAGACACAATGTCTATCTTTGTACACAAAGACTCTTTTGAAGAAAAGGAGCAGAAAATCCTTTCCGATATCAGCAAGACTGTAAACCCGGACCACATTGAACTGGAATCAGACCTTGCGCTGATCGCCGTTGTGGGGCGTGGAATGAAGTCAACGAGAGGTACTGCCGGAAGAATTTTCTCCGCACTGGCTCACGCGCATATCAATGTTAAGATGATCGATCAGGGTTCCAGTGAGCTGAACATTATCATCGGTGTAAGACACGAAGATTTCAAGGCTGCAATACGTGCACTGTATGAGATTTTTGTTCTTACCCAGATCTAGGAAAGGCGAGAGACATTTAAAATGAATATCCTGTTCTTTTTAAAACCGAAAAGCGAAGTAGCTTATGTGTATGACTACGGCACCCTGCGTCAGGTCCTCGAGACAATGGAATATCACAAATATGCTTCTATTCCTATGTTAAACAAGGCAGGAGAGTATGTCGGAACGATCACGGAAGGCGATCTTCTCTGGGGGATCAAGCGCTACACAAATCTGAATCTGAAAGAGGCCGAGAATATATTCATCCAGGATTTTCCGAGGAAAGCAGATTATGCTCCTGTTTCTGCAGACTCTGATATGGAAGATCTGATCCGAAAATCAATGGATCAGAACTTTGTACCGGTGGTAGATGACCAGAAAAAATTTATCGGGATCGTAACCCGTCGGAGTATCATCGAATATTGTTATGAAAAACTGAAAAATTTGCCGGAAAAGTATTGACTGGATAAAAATTCGTATGCTATACTACACTAGTATGCCGCACAGCGAGGTTTTATAAGTTCTGCAACAGCTGCAGACACCGAAGCTGGCGAGTAATGTTTATAGGAGGTGCCATATGTACGCGATTATAGCAACAGGTGGTAAACAGTACAAAGTAGCTGAAGGCGATATCATTAAAGTAGAGAAACTTGGTGTAGATGCCGGAGAGACTTATACATTTGACCAGGTTCTCGCTGTAAATAATGACAAGCTGGTCGTTGGTAATCCGACTGTTGAAGGTGCAACAGTTACAGCTTCTGTAATCGGCGACGGAAAAGCAAAAAAAGTTGTCGTTTACAAGTACAAGAGAAAAACCGGCTATCATAAGAAAAATGGTCACAGACAGCAGTACACAGCTGTTAAGATCGACAAGATCAACGCTTAATCATTCCTATGATAAAGGCAACCATTTATAAGACCGACAGGCATGAATATGCAGGCTTTGACATTTCAGGGCACGCAGAATACTCTGAATCCGGAAGCGATATCGTATGCGCGGCTGTTTCCGCCATCGTGATCAATACGATCAATTCAATCGATAAATTTACGGATGATAAGACAAACTGTGTCTCTGATGAAGAGTCGGGTGCGATCGAGTTCCGTTTCGGACAGATCCCCTCGCATGATGCCTCACTATTGCTGGATTCCATGGTTCTCGGTCTGGAACAGATAGAGGACAGCAGCGAATACGAACCATACATTGACATTATTTTCAAGGAGGTGTAAGAACCATGATGAAAATGAA
>DYCJ01000213.1 GCA_019418195.1 Clostridiales bacterium
TTCTTGAGATCTGAATCATAGCCGATCCCCACCTTCAGGTCAAGCTGGCGCTCCGGCCGTGCCGTCACATTTGTCAGACTGTTGCTAGTCAAAATACTGTTTGGTACAACTACTGTCTGATTATCTACAGTAGCCATCTTAGTATAGAAAATCTGGATTTCTTTTACTGTTCCTTCGATTCCCTCCTGTGTCACCACAATATAATCTCCGACTGCAAAAGGCTTTAGGAGAAGGATCAGGATACCGCCGGCAAAATTTGAGAGGCTCCCCTGCAGTGCAAGACCGACCGCAACACCGGCTGATGCGATCAGCGCAGCAATGGATGACGATTCAATCCCGAAATTCGTTGCGATCATGAAGATCAACAATGCATAAAGACCAAACTTTATCATAGAATCTACGAACTGAGCCACGCCGGCATCCACATTCGTACGTTCAAAAGACCGGTGTACGATTTTCCTGATCCATTTGATCACTTTGCTTCCCAAAAAGAAAAAAGCAAGTGCAAGGATGACCTTTATTCCGAACTCTATGATATTCGGTATATTATCCTGTACGAACTGGACAAACTGGTTTACTTCCTGCGCGGCTTCATTTGTTGCCTCAGCAGCCGAATCAATCACGTCGCTGACCGACTCATCCGCCACATTCGTTGTCCCTGATGCCGCAGCCATGATATATCTGCCTGCATGCATGATATCAAAAGCCATAATCTTCCACCTCCGTCCTGGTTATTGCTTTAACCGGTTTCCATCACATGCTGTTCCTTTAACGCGAGAAATGCACAGAGATTTCCCCTTTTATCTCCTGTGGCCCTGTGGGAATAAAGGATCCTGCTGTTGCAGTGTGTGCACACATTTGTCACGGCAATATGCTCCGGAACGATCCCTGCCTCCAGTAAGATCCGCTCGTTCGCTTTCCAGAGATCCAGCTGGTATTTCCCGTCCGGCTTCTCATAGAAGAGTTCCTCCCAGAATTTTTCCTCAAAGCTCTCTTTAAACCTGTCGATCACATCGGAACTCACTTCATAACAGTCCATACAGACCGATGGTCCTACTGCCGCAAGAATATCCGCGGGATCAGATGAAAATTTTTCCTGCATGAGCTGAACAGTCTTCCTTCCGATTTTTCCTACTGTTCCCCTCCATCCCGAATGGCTCAGGCCGATCACTTTCCGTACCGGGTCCACAAAATACAGAGGGACACAGTCTGCATAGGATGTCACAAGACAAATCCCCGGGATATTCGTCACAAGGCCGTCCACATCTGTATAATCCCTTTCTTTTACAATCCCTTTCCCTCTGTCTTCTTCCGTGACAACACGCACATTTGTCGTATGAGTCTGCTTTGAGAGCACCATATCTTCACATCGCACTCCCATTGATTCCCCTATGCGCCGGAAATTCTCCATTACCGCTTCTTTATCATCGCCCCGGTCAAAGCTCAGGTTCAGAGAAGCGAAATATCCCTCGCTGACTCCTCCCAGCCGGGTAGAAAATCCATGTCTCACGATCCCCGTCTTTTCAAACAGCGGATAAGAAAGATAAGGCGTATCTTTTTCTACTTCATTAAATATATGTTTCCCGTTTTTATAGTTCAGACCAAGACCCATGTCCGTACCTCACCTGTCCATGCACATACTTATCCTGTAAATGCATTTTTAATATATGTTATTTCCGCGCCTTTCATCCCGGCTTTTCCCTGAATTCCGATAACATCGAAACGGCAGGGTACATCTTCGATATGATGTTCTGTAAGATAATACATAGCACAGCGGAAGATCACGTTCTGTTTTTTAGCATCAACTGCTTCCAGGGGATTTCCCTTCCGCCCGTCCGCGCGGTACTTCACTTCGCAGAATACCATATAGTCCCCGTCTTTTGCAACTATATCGATTTCCCCTGATCTGCACCTGTAATTATATTCGAGAATCTCATATCCGAGCTGTTCAAGATAATGTCCCGCTGCCTGCTCGTAATACGCACCAGTCTGTCTCTTATTTTTCTTTTCTTCTGCTCCTGCCATAAACCTTCGATCAGCTCTCCTTGTAAAGACCGGTCATTCCCAAATCCATTAAATAAAGTTTTTAATAAAGGTACGTCTGTGGATCGGTGTCGGACCCAGCCTGCGAATCGCCTCGATATGCTCCTTTGATCCGTAGCCCTTATGCTTCGCAAATCCGTACCCTGGCAGCACTTCTTCATACTGTACCATCAGCCGGTCCCTTGTCACTTTTGCGATGATGCTAGCTGCTGCGATGGACACGCTCTTTGCGTCCCCTTTTATAATCGGCACCTGAGGAATTGTGATCTCAGGTATTGTAACAGCGTCATTCAGCAGGATATCGGGCTCCACCCCAAGCTCAGACACGGCCGTCCGCATAGCCTCGTAAGTTGCCTGAAGGATATTGATTTCATCGATCCGGGCAGGACTAGCCATTCCCACGCCCACGGCGATGGCTTTCTCCATAATCTCATCATAGAGCTGCTCACGTTTCGCAGCAGACAACTTCTTGGAATCATTGAGATAAAGGATCTCGCAGTCTGCCGGGAGAATAACTGCCCCTGCAACTACAGGCCCGGCCAGAGGACCTCTTCCCGCTTCGTCAATACCGCAGATAAATTTGCAGTCCTCGTATTGATCCTCATACTTACGCATTTCGGCAAGGCGTTCGCGCTCCTTCCGTAAACCCTGTTCTTTCTTTTGAAATTTAAAAATAACACTTTGAACACCAGCGCGTTCATCTGTTTCATATTTTTCATACAGGGATGACCATTCTGACTCCTGTGCATTTTCAAACTCCGCCCTGATCTGTGCGATGCTCTTACTCATGTTTGATCACTCCAAACTCGCTGAAAGGCCAGATTCTTACCCATGCACGGCCAAGCAGTTCGTCCCTGTGGATCAGTCCTACATTTGCCGCCC
Source organism: Clostridiales bacterium (assembly GCA_019418195.1). Taxonomy (GTDB): domain Bacteria; phylum Bacillota; class Clostridia; order Lachnospirales; family Lachnospiraceae; genus Mediterraneibacter. The sequence goes on from DYCJ01000213.1 coordinate 2,926, forward strand.
TGCTGTCCTGACTGTTATTGCGGTTATCCCCCAGCACAAAATATTCGTCATCCCCCAGCGTGATCGGGTCTGCGGCAAGCCCTGGATCCTGCATCACTTCATTTCCATAATGTTCATGAAGAGGCTGTCCGTCGATCCAGACAACACCGTCCACGATCTGCACCGTCTCCCCCGGAAGACCGATGATCCTTTTGATATAATATGTATTTTCTTCATACCGGTATGGAAATACAACGATGTCATAACGGCTCGGCTCACGGAACCGGTATGAGATCTTGTCCACAATAAGCTGGTCTCCGTCGGAAAGTGTGGTTTCCATGGAAGAACCGCTTACTTCTGTCCTCTGCCCCACATATGTGATGACCAGATAGGACGCCGCCACAACAATAAATATAAATACAAGCCATCCCAGAAGCTCTTTTATTATGCCTTTCATATATGCCTGCCTTTCCTGCTGCAACTCCCTGTTTGCTTTATGATTCCGGTTTTTCGAGAGTAATCCTGCCAAGTTTTCCGCCACGAAAATCATCCAGCAGGATCGAAGCCGCTTTCTCTGTGTCAAGTTCGCTGCCTCTTACAAGACAATGCCTGCTCTGCGCAATATTCGCCAGACACTCATATGTATCCTGCACCTCCGGAATACTGTATTTTTCTTCGAGCACACCCGGATAGGACTCTTTAAGGAACTTGACCAGCTCTGCCGCCAGTTCTTCTGTCTGCAGGATCTCATCCTTGATGGAACCGATAAATGCAAGTTTCAGCCCTACTTCCTGATCTTCAAATTTCGGCCAGAGTATTCCTGGTGTATCAAGAAGTTCTACGCTCTTATTCAGACGGATCCACTGCTTGCCTTTCGTTACTCCCGGTTTATTTCCGGTCTTTGCACATGCCTTTCCTGCAAGTGCATTGATAAAAGTAGATTTTCCCACGTTTGGGATACCAACTACCATAGCCCGCACAGGACGATTTAAGATGCCTCTTTTTCTATCCCTCTCTGTCTTTTCTCTGCAGGCTTCCTGGATCACTGACTGGATCGATTTGATACCGCCGCCTTTCCTTGAATTCACTTTAACTGCGGAATATCCCTTTTCTTTAAAATATGCCACCCATTCGTCATTCAGGCGGTCTTCTGCCAGATCCGCTTTATTTAAAAGGATCAGGCGGGCCTTGCCTTTTCCCAGCTCATCGATATCCGGATTCCTGCTGGAAAGAGGGACTCTGGCGTCCACCAACTCAATGATCAGATCGATCAGCTTTATATTTTCCTGCATCATCCTCCGGGCTTTTGTCATATGTCCCGGATACCACTGAAAATGCA
>DYCJ01000214.1 GCA_019418195.1 Clostridiales bacterium
GTTAGTAAGTGCGTATGTAATAATATAAAATGAACCATCCTCATAATAAGCATTTACATTCCGCACATATGGCACTTCATGTTCCACCGTTGCTAATGCAATCACTGTGTCTTTCCCAAAACGCTCAATCATAATTTTTTCAGCTTCTGAACCCAATTTTCTCATATGATTATCCCCTTTACCAAAAGCAAGTTGTCAAGCTATTTTAGACTATTATAGCACTCCAATATTCCCCTGTCATTTTATTTTCCACACATGCAAAAAGAGAGCGGAATATCATCTATCCACTCTCATTCAAATACTCTTCATGATTCATTACTTCACATCATATCATACCCAAATGCGCCCCCCTTATTTATGATACGGCTCCCCATTCATAATCCGATACGCCCGATACACCTGTTCCAGCAATATCACCCTCATCAGCTGATGTGGAAATGTCATCTTCGAGAAACTGAGCGCATAGTCCGACCTTTTAAGCACCTCTTTCCCCAGACCGATCGAACCGCCGATCACAAAGGCGATACTGCTTTTTCCCTGTACGCCCAATGTCTCGATCTTCTCCGCGAATTCTTCTGACGAGAGCATCTTTCCGCCGATCTCCAGTGTGATCACATACATATCATCCCTGATATGTTTCATCAGACGCTCGCCTTCTTTTGCACGGATATTATCCTCTACTGTTTCACTCGCCTGATCCGGAGTCTTCTCATCCGCAACCTCAATGACCTCCAGTTTACAGTAGCGGCTCAGCCGCTTGCTGTATTCGGCGATGGCATCTCTTAAATATTTTTCTTTTATCTTTCCTACCGTGATAACTGTTATTTTCATTTTTCTCCTCTTTTGTATCATACTCCGCCGCGGCACTGTCCGTCACTGTTTGCAGCAGCACACGATTCCCGTGCATCAGCGTGTACTCCGCATGACAGGCGATATCTTCCCGTACTCTGCGCGTCATCTGCCCGCTCTCTGGCGCATTCAAGAGACTTCCGCCATTCTTGCAGAAGCGTACATGAAGCCTGTAACGTCCCTGCCGGATCATCAGTTCCCGCTCCCCCATTTTCCTGACCGATGCGCCCAGATATGTGGCGAAACGATATTCTCTGTTTCTGTAAAAAAGGAATCCGACAGTTCCTGTAAAAAGGATTCCTGATAGCGGGATTGTTGCCGCCGCAAGCATGACTGATCCTTCCGGAATAAAATGCTGTGTCCAAATATATCTGTCAGGGGTCGTACTTTGATTCTGCGAATCTTCCAAAACGAAGGATACCGCTTATTTCCTCTGACTCAGTTGTAGTGAATCTCAGATATATCCCTTTTCTCGAGAACAGGTTCTCTCCGATCTTCATAATCCCCTTTTCTCTGCTGATCCTAAACCGGCTGACCGGGAATTCTCTGTACAGGCTTCCTCTTTGTGTGATCACCTGAATAGAACAGGTACGTTTCTCCGCAGACAAATGTACTGCGGGAATCACAGCAATGCTCCCATCACTTCCCTGACAACGGAAATACCACCCGTAAAAATAATCACTCATGCTGTATTCCCTCCTGTGCCGGTCCGTCCAGAAGATTTCCTTCATAGTCAAATCTGGAGCCATGACACGGACAGTCCCAGGAACGTTCATCCGGATTCCATGTCAGCTCGCACCCCATATGCGGGCAGACAATATCCACCTGAAAGATTGCGCCCTCATCGCTCTTATATACCCCGGCCTTCCCCTGAGAAGTCTCCACAACAGCTCCATGCCCCCTTTCAAGAGCACTGAGTGTTTCATCAGGAAGGTGGAAGAAACGTTTTGTCAGTCCCTTCACAGCTTTTCCGCTGTCCTTCATAATCTGAGGCAGTTCGTCAGCAGAAAAGCGGGACGGAGCAAATATATCTGCATATGGATTTTCTTTCCCGCAGATCATATCTGTAAGCAGCATTGCAGATACCATTGCGGAGCTCATCCCCCACTTCCTGAACCCTGTCGCCACAAACCAGTCCGGACGGTCAGAAGCATACCTTCCGATAAACGGTATATCGTCTGCCGTGATGCAGTCCTGAGCAGACCAGCAGGCTACTGCATGGCTTCCGGGATATATCATTTTCCCGGTTGCTTTTAATCTGTCATACCTGCCTCCGTCCCGGTTCTCGCCGGTACGGTATGCCTGCCATACCGCCTCCGATCACAGCTGCCTCCGCATCAATGTCCCCCTCAAGCGGGGGATTCTTCTTTCTGTCATATGTTTTTGTCCATATAGATTCCATTTCCTGCCTCCTGCGTCTTTTTATCTATAACATTTCCCACAGGAGGCAGTTTATACCTGCCCCGCCTTTCTCAATTATATTCAGGCATTCACGGTCTTACTCTGCCCCGTACACATACAGCTCCTGAAGCGCTCTGGTGGCACTGATATACTCTGCCTGTTCTGCAAGCGGATTTTCCTTTGTTCCCCGTATCGTAAATACCTGATCGAATTCCAGTCCTTTCGCCAGATAAAATGTCGTCACAGTCAGGCCTCGCTTAAACGCGGAACTGTCGCGGTCCACATACGCTGCATCCACACCGCGTTTTATCAGAAGCCGGTAGATGTCATAGGCCTCCTCCTCTGTCATCGTGATAACAGCACCAGTCTCATATCCGTCTGTTCCAAGATTCACGTTTGAAGCAATTGCATCGAGCATCTCGTCTTCTGTAGCAAATCTGCGGACATCGACCGGCCTGCCGTGGCGCTCCAGAAGCTCTAGACCGGTGATGCCGCTGATCTGTGCCGCGTACTGTGCTATTTCGTAAGTATTGCGGTAACTTTTGTTGAGGATAACTTTCCGTATTCCCCTGCCAAAAATTTTCGGCAGGAATCTCAGCACATCCTGCTGTTTCGTATCCAGTGTCTGTGCGTAATCCCCGAGTATCGTCATTCTGCACTGGAACAGATTTTCCAGAATAACGTACTGCATATATGAGTAATCCTGCATCTCATCGATCACCAGATGCTTGATCTCTTTCTGTGAGCTTTTTCCGAGAAGTCTGTATTTCAGATAAAGCACAGGAAATACATCCTCATACTGGAGCTTTCTTCTCTCATATGGCACATCAGGGAGCTGATCATATCCGTAATCTTCGAGCATCCAGTTATAGATGGTATAGATATCTTTTGTCACATACATGCTGTCAAATTTACTGTTCAGCAATTCTCTGTCATCGTCGGAAATGTCACTGCCTTTCAGCGTTTCATAAGCATCTATAAAATAATCCATGACTGCTGTCATCCTTGAGAGCAGCGGAGTATTCTGAAATTTAAAATAAAACATCCGGATCAGTTCTTCTTCCGACATTTTCATTCCCCGGAAACTGATCTCCTTGAAGTCGATCAGTCTGTCCTCAAGTGTTGCCAGAAATCCCTCGATCAGTCCCACAAATTCTTCGGACTGTTTCATACGGAAGCGTTCTTTCTCCTGACCGCCCGGGAATTTCATGATCCGTTCCAGATAGTCATATTTATCCTCGCAGTCTGCCGCCGTATCTTTTAATTCCCGGTATGCGAACAGATCAAAGCTCATCTCCTGTATATTCTCTTCGCCCAATTCAGGAAGGATATGTGATATATAATCCGCAAACACGCTGTTCGGCGACAGGATCAGCACATTGGATGATTTCAGGTTCTTCCTGTCATGATACAGAAGATATGCGATCCGGTGCAGCGCAATGGATGTCTTGCCGCTTCCGGCGCCTCCCTGGATCACCAGTATCTTATCTTCTGTATTACGTATGATCGCATTCTGCTCTTTCTGTATCGTCCGTACGATATTTTTCAGCTTGACATCGCCGTTATTTCCCAGTTCCTGTTTCAGTATCTCATCATCGATCTTCGTATCGCTCTCAAAAGCATAGATCATTTTACCGCCGCGGATCTTATACTGCCATTTAGAACTGATCTCTCCTGTAATGATCCCCGCCGGAGCTTCATAAGACGCCGGTCCTTTATCATAATCATAGAAAAGACCGCTCACCGGCGCTCTCCAGTCGTAGATCAGAGGCGTCATGCCTGTCTGTTCGGCAAAATTCCCGATGCCGATATAGAAAGATTCCGGATCATCTTCTCCTTCAAATATAAAATCCACTCTTCCGAAAAACGGAGAATCTTTCATCTTCTCAAAGCGGTGTTTCAGTTTCAGCTTTTCCGTATTTGCATTTGTCTGCTGGAGCAGAGCCTGACGGTTATCGTATTCCTCATAACCGTACTGGTCCATCTCTGTAT
>DYCJ01000215.1:0-790 GCA_019418195.1 Clostridiales bacterium
CATGATCCCGTTTACAGTAGTGAGTATTGAATCAATCCCGTATTCCAAAATATCTTCCGCGCCTTTTCCCATGCTGCCCACGATGGCGATGGCAGGAATGTTGTGCTTTTTACAGTGCATGCCCACGCCCTGTATGACTTTTCCATAGACAGACTGCCAGTCCGTGGCGCCTTCCCCGGTCACTACAAGAGAGACACCGTCAAGTTTCCGGTCAAAATCTACGAGGTCAAGCACGGTTTCAATACCGGATTTCAGTGTCCCGTTCAGAAATACCATAAGTGCGGCTCCTAGTCCGCCGGCTGCTCCGGCGCCCGCAACTTCATCCATATTAATCCCGAACTGTCTGCGGATGACATCTCTGTAATTCTGCATTCCCTTTTCAAGTTCGTCGAGTATCTCCGGGGTTCCGCCTTTTTGCTTTCCGAAAGTGTACGTAGCGCCGTTTTCTCCGCACAATGGATTTGTGACATCGCACATCACAGTAAAAGAAGCATCTTTTACGAGCGGGTGGATACCGGTTGTGTCGATCGTCCTTACGTTTATGAGATCTTGACCACATCCGGCAAGTTCATTTCCATCTTTATCTAAGAATCTGATGCCCAGAGCACGCATACAGCCCATTCCTCCGTCATTGGTGGCTGATCCGCCGATCGCTATGGAGATGTCGAGACAGCCTTTTGTCAGGGCATCGACGATCATTTCTCCGGTGCCATAAGAAGACGTACGGCGAGGATCACGGAGTGAGTCGGGAACAAGAGGAAGTCCTGAGGCGGAGGCCATTTCCATAATG
>DYCJ01000215.1:800-3851 GCA_019418195.1 Clostridiales bacterium
GTCCAGTATTCCGTAGTAACTTTCAGTAATTTCCCCCAGTGGTCCGTGTACGGACAGGGAGACTTTTTCTCCGCTGACAGCCGATAAAACTGCATCTGTCGTCCCTTCACCGCCGTCAGCAACTTCTACAGATGTACACTCACATGTAGGAAAGACTGCTCTTGCGGCCTGGGAGAGAAGTTCTGCCGTTCTCCGGGAAGAAAGTGTACCTTTAAAAGAATCGGATGCAAATAAGAATTTCATATGGATTTCACCTCTTTATAAATACCTTTATATAGATATTCTATCTTGGAGTAAATTTTATTTCATGGTTTCCCTGCACAAAAAGAACGGCTTTTTTTGTGTTCCCGGGACAAATACGACAGGATCAATGCGTGATGAGGCATCTGTTTTTACTGTTTTTCGGACTCTGAGTCAGCAGATTTTTTTAGGTAGTAGTAAAGAAATGTCATAAAATATTTATCCCGCGGCGCTGCCTGGGGATTTATGCCCAGCAGTCCACGCAGCTTATTGTACTGATATGTAAATGTATTTTTGTGCATGTAAGATTTCTTTGCGGCAGCGGCAATATTAAAATCACAGTCGATCAGACAGCCGACAATTTCCAGATAACGGCTGCGGACGTCATCAGGTATATAGCTGGCATATATGCCATAAATCTGTTGCAGCTTGCGGAAAGGAATGCTCTGGGCCATATATTCACCGATATGATCGTGGAAATAGACAATACGCCCAGGGACATGTATGTGCTTTTCCAGCCATTTGCAATGCATGTAGGAGGCATGATACTGAACTGGGCTGCTCTGGAGTGTACCGACATAAAAAGAGCATACGCTGCTTTCAGATGAAAGGTGGTCTTTGATCCACTGCAGATATTCTCCGGATAAAAGCATCTGATCTTTTATAGTGGATGAAGCAGATAGTTGTAGCATACCGGATGGGACGGACTTGAAGAGCAATATATATTTTTCATCTGGCAGCAACAGGATATCTTCTGTTTGGTGCAGAGGACAGCTTTTCATAAGAAAAATTACTGCCTCTCTGTCAGATCCGGCGGTATGACACAGGATGGCCGTCCGGGGAATATCCGAACGGTATCCTAGCTCCTGCAGGAGTTCCCGCAGTCTATCGGGAGAAGGAGATTCATCAGAGCAGATCATTTCCAGCAGGCGTTCTTCTTTTGTCTGACGGCGCAAGATACGTATTTTCTGATTTTCGTAACGGATCATCGTCTCAATAGACATTTTAATGATAAGAGCAATGGGATGGATTTTCCCAGGATCACCCGTAACACCGACAACACCTTCACGTTTGCCGTCAATCTCGATCGCCATATTGATCCCGCGGCTGACGCCCGGATAGTCGCTGTCAGAAGTCACAGTAATGATATCATCTTTTCCGTGCAAAATCTGCCAGGCGGGCTCGTGATAGGTGCCGATGCGGTCTGGATTTCGGCTGGCAATGATGATGCCCTCTTTGTTCATAATATTTACATTGTAATCTGTATACTGCGTGATTTGTTCGATCAGTTTTTCAGCAAGGGATACTTCGAGCATAGCGTCCTCCATTAATGTATTTATATTCTGATTATAGGTCAGTGAGGTGGAGATAGCAAGGGACAGGGATATCAGAGACAATCCGAATTGTTGAAGTGTTATATCTTCAGATTGTATCCTTTTTTTTGCTGTGCTATACTGTAAGAAATCAATCAGGAAAGTCAGGAGATAGATATGAGATTTAATATTACAGACAATGTGATCGTAAGGGCTCTGAATAAGATATGCGATATGGTCTGCCTCAATGTTTTGTGGCTGATCTGCTGCATACCGGTCGTAACGATCGGAGCAGCTACGACAGCATTGTACACGGTCATGTTAAAGATGGTGAAAAATGAAGAAGGATATATTTTCAGGGGCTTCTTCAAGGCATTTAAGTCCAACTTCAAGCAGAGTACGATCATATGGATCATTTTACTTCTGCTGGGGATCGTCTGCTGGATTGATTTCAGGGTAGCAGGGGTGATATCCGGGACGGCGGGAATTGTTTTGAGGAGTATATTCCTTTTAGTGGGGGTTGTCCTGTTTTCAGTCATGATCTATGTTTTCCCGCTGACCGCCCGTTATGAAAATACCATACGTGCTACATTCCGCAATGCAGTGATCCTTACAGTGGGAAAGCTTCCGTATACGATTCTGATGATCGCAGTGACAGTGGGGGCAGTGATTGTGTCTCTGTGGAATACGGCGACTCTGATGTTCGCGTTACCGCTATGGTTCCTGATCGGAGGATCGCTGATCGCATGGATCAATTCCTACATATTGCGGAGAGTATTCCTTGTATTTGAAGATAATGAGAATGGTACAGACAATGACAATATGGAGAAAAAGGAGTAAGATATGAACTTTCTGGAGGAACGAATTGTAAAAGACGGTGTAGTAAAAGAGGGAAATGTATTGAAGGTGGACAGTTTTCTGAACCATCAAATGGATATTAAACTGCTGGATCAGATGGGAGCTGAGTTCAAGCGCAGATTTGCAGACAAGCCGATCAACAAAATACTGACGATAGAAGCTTCGGGTATCGGAATTGCGTGTGTAGCTGCACAACATTTTAATGTTCCTGTCGTATTTGCAAAGAAATCACAGAGTATCAATCTGGATGGCGATATGTATGTTGCGGAAGTTGAGTCGTTTACACATAAATGTATCAATCATGTGATCGTTGCGCAGAAGTTCCTGAATCCGGAGGATCATGTGCTGATCATCGATGACTTCCTCGCGAACGGATGTGCTCTTCAGGGACTGATCCAGATCGTCCAGTCTTCAGGGGCCACTGTAGAAGGAATCGGAATCGCGATCGAAAAAGGTTTCCAGTCCGGAGGACGCATCATCCGTAACCTTGGTTTCCAGCTCGAGTCACTGGCAATCGTTGATGGAATGAATGCAGAGACCGGAGAGATCCAGTTCCGTGACCAGTCAAAACCAGAACTGAATGGTACGGAAAAAGCAGAGGATGAAATCTGCAGAAGCTCAACGCTTGACTGAATTCGGA
>DYCJ01000215.1:3861-4233 GCA_019418195.1 Clostridiales bacterium
AATTCGGATTGCCGGGGAGGCAGTCACTCCGGCAACCCTGAAAGTCATAGAAACCGGTTGAAAAGGGCGCGTAGTCGAAAAAGATCTGGATTTCAATTCCAGAAATCCGTTCTGTCCTCAAGTCCGATATCTTCAGACCTGAACACGGGGTTTTTCCCTTCTTTTTTCTGTTTCATATAGTCTTTCATACACTGGACAGCCGGACCGCCAAGTCTGATGATGACGGGCAGGTTGATCAGTGCAAGGAAGCCCATGATAACGTCAGCCGTACTCCAGGCCACGCTGAATTCTATCATTGACCCGCCGAATACAACGAGTGTTGCGATGGCGCGAAGTCCGATGAGGAGCGCCTTGTCCGGCTTTTTATCACAC
>DYCJ01000216.1 GCA_019418195.1 Clostridiales bacterium
ATAATATATTGAGGCATGAAATTGAGATATAATTTCTCCATCGCAGGCGGGGCGGGAGTCCTGCAGATAATAAAATACAGGAGGAATGAACAATGAAAAAGAGAGTATTTGCTGCTTTAATGGCGGCAGTCACAGTGGCAGGACTGCTGGCAGGCTGTGGCGGAGGATCCGATGCCGGAACAGGAGAAGCTGAAACTGGCGAAGAGGGGAAGATCATCAACATTTACAGCTGGAATGATGAATTCCGTACCCGTCTGGAGGCTGTGTATCCGGAAGTTGAAAGTACATCCGATGACGGAACAGTGACCACATTGAAAGACGGAACAGAGATCCACTGGGTGATCAATCCGAACCAGGATGGCGTTTATCAGCAGAAGCTTGACGAGGCACTTATGAATCAGGCGGATGCAGCAGCAGATGACAAGATCGATATCTTCTTATCTGAAACAGATTACGTTTACAAATATACGGACGCAGATGCAGATGTAGCTATGCCGCTTACTGATCTTGGAATCGACCCGGATACAGATCTTGCAGATCAGTATGATTTTACTAAAACAACGGCTTCCGATCAGGACGGTGTCCAGAGAGGTTCAACATGGCAGTGCTGCCCGGGAGTACTTGTATACCGCAGGGATATCGCAAAGGATGTGTTCGGTACAGATGATCCGACAGCAGTCGGTGAAAAAGTCAAGGACTGGGATACCCTGAAAGCGACAGCTGAGGAGCTGAAATCAAAAGGATATTATACATTCTCATCCTATGCAGATACATTCCGTGTGTACGGTAACAATATCAGCGAACCATGGGTGACTACCGGAGAGACAACGGTCAAGGTAGATCAGAAGATTATGGACTGGATAGAAAGTTCAAAAGAATGGCTTGACGCAGGCTATCTGGACAAGACTGTAAAGGGGCAGTTTAATGACGACTGGAACAAAGCGATGGGATCCTCATCAAAGGTATTTGCATTCCTGCTTCCGCCGTGGGGAATTGACTTTACCCTCAGCCCGAACTGGGATGGAGACACCGGTGCATGGGCTGTTACAAATCCTCCGCAGGAATATAATTGGGGCGGATCCTACATCCATGCAGCAACAGGCACGGACAATCCGGAGCATGTAAAAGATATCATTCTTGCAATGACTGCAGAGAAAGATACACTGTTGAAGATTTCCCAGGATTATCTTGACTTTACAAATACGGTAAGCGGTATGGAAGAGGCTGCTTCGGACGATGCATATGCATCCGATTTCCTCGGAGGACAGAACGCTTATGAGTATTATGCTCCTGTTGCAGAGAATATCCAGATCGCTCCGCTTTCTTCCTATGATCAGGGATGCGTGGAACTGATCCAGAATGCTTTCAGCGATTACTTCCAGGGAAATGTAGACTTTGACAGGGCAAAATCAAACTTTGAAACAGCGATAAAAGAACGTTATCCGGATATCACAGAGGTTCAGTGGCCGGAATAATGTAGTCAGCGGGCCGCCGCACCGGAAAGTATTCTCTGCGGCGGCCTGGAACAGAAAGGAACGATAGTTTATGAAAAAAAAGCGCAGAAGCGTCAGCTATGCTAAATGGGGATACATTTTTATCCTTCCGTTTTTTTTATGCTTTTTTATTTTTTCTCTGATTCCTCTGGTGGATACGATCCGGTACAGCTTTTTTGAATATTACCGGTCCGGAATCAAAGAAATCGGCCCTAATTTTGTAGGGCTGCAGAACTATATCAGCCTGCTCGGCTCGGATATGCTGAAATATGCCGGCAATACTCTGATATTGTGGGTTATCGGCTTTATCCCCCAGATCGTGGTGGCGCTGCTCCTTGCAAACTGGTTTACTGATATCCGGCTTAAAATCCGTGGCAAACAGTTTTTCAAGGTGGTAATTTATCTGCCGAACCTGATCATGGCGTCAGCATTCGCAATGCTGTTCTTTGCGATGTTCTCGACAAATGGTCCGATCAATTCAATCCTGACATCTTTGGGATGGATCAGCGAACCGATCGACTTCCTGGGCTCTGTATTTGGGACAAGATCACTGGTTGGCCTGATGAACTTCCTGATGTGGTTTGGTAACACGACAATCATGCTTATGGCGGCTATCATGGGAATCAGTCAGGATATATTTGAAGCTTGTGAGCTGGACGGATGCACCAGCGTTAAACGCTTCTTCTATATCACACTTCCGCTGATCCGGCCGATCCTTGCATACACACTGATCACATCCATTATCGGTGGCCTGCAGATGTTTGATGTTCCTCAGATCCTGACAAACGGCCAGGGTAATCCGGACCGTACGTCCATGACGCTGATCATGTTCCTGAACAGCCACCTGGAGAGCAGAAATTACGGTATGGCAGGCGCATTGTCTGTATATCTGTTTATTGTAAGCGGTATCCTCTGCTTCTTTGTGTACAGAATGACAAACGGAACTGACGACGGGGCAAAAGCAGCAAGAAAAAGAGCAAAAGCAGTAAAAAGGGGGAGATAGAACATGAAATCTAATAAAGCGAACCGTGTGCGAACTATAGTGGCTCATGTGGTGCTTATATTTCTGTCATTCTTATGCCTGTTCTTCTTCTATATCCTGATCGTGAACTCGACGCGTTCCCATGCGGATCTGCAGAAAGGATTTTCCGCGATCCCGGGATCGTATTTTCTGGAGAACTTAAAGAATGTTGCAAATGACGGAAGTTTCCCGATGTTCCGGGGGATTCTCAACAGTCTGATCGTATCGTCATGTTCAGCGGCTCTGTGTACATATTTTTCATCGCTGACGGCGTATGGTCTGTATGCGTATGATTTCAAGATAAAGAAAGCAGCATTTACGTTTATCATGGCAATACTTGTCATGCCGACACAGGTGACAGCGATGGGATTCCTGCGGTTGATCACGAATATGGGTATGTATGATTCGCTCCTTCCGCTTATCATACCCTCTATCGCATCTCCGGCTGTATTTTATTTTATGTACAGTTATCTGCAGTCATCCCTTCCGCTGTCTCTTGTAGAGGCGGCAAGGATCGACGGCTCCGGAGAATTCAGGACATTCAACCGGATCGTGCTTCCGATCATGAAGCCGGCGATTGCGGTGCAGGCAATATTCTCGTTTGTAGGATCATGGAATAATTACTTCGTTCCTGCGTTGGTGATCCAGTCCAAGGACAAGATGACAGTTCCGATTTTGATCGCAACGCTTCGAGGTGCAGACTACATGAACTTTGATATGGGAAAAATTTATATGATGATCACGGTAGCGATCGTACCGATCATTATCGTATATCTGCTTCTCTCAAAATACATTATAGCGGGTGTAACACTCGGCGGTGTAAAGGAATAGAGAAACAGAACTGAACTGAGAAACCGCCATAGGGCAATCCTTTCAGAATATGCAGGAGAACGCTATGGCGGTTTCTTTATACCATGACTGAAAAATTGATGACAGATAAAGAGGTATGAAGATGCAAAAATGGACACACAGCGGCAGCCTGAAACAGGGGCTGTCCCATCACGAAGAAAAACACAGAGCGCTGGCGAGAAGAGCGGCGGCAGAAGGAATTGTGCTCCTTAAAAATGAGGGGGTGCTCCCGCTGAAGACTTCTGATCCCATCGCCCTGTTCGGCAGCGGTGCGGAGAAGACAGTAAAAGGCGGCATCGGATCAGGCGATGTCAATAACAGGGAAAACATCTCTGTTTACAGAGGAATAAAAGAAGCCGGAGTATCCGTTACAAACGAAGACTGGATCCAGGATTATGATAAACGTTATGAAGAAGCCAGAGAAGAATGGAAAGAAAAAATACTGGAGGATGCGCGTCATGTACAGAATCCATTTGATGCCTATGCAGCAAATCCGTTTATCCTTCCGGACGGACGCAGTATCACAGAGTCAGACCTGGAAGGAGCCGCAGCGGCGGTTTATGTGATTAGCCGGATTTCTGGAGAAGGGAAAGACCGCCGCCTTGAAAAGGGAGATTATTACCTGAGCGGTCGAGAACGGGAGGATATATTGTATCTCAACAGGTTTCATATTCCTCTGATCCTGATTTTGAACTCCGGAGGCCCGGTCGAGCTTACGGATATCCTTCAGGAAGCGGAGAATATCCGTGCGGTTCTGAATATCTCCCAGCCGGGGCAGGAAGGTGGACACGCTGTTGCGGATATTCTCTTCGGCAGGGCAGTGCCGGAAGGAAAACTGACGGCAACATGGGCCCGGCGGTATGAGGA
>DYCJ01000217.1:0-1987 GCA_019418195.1 Clostridiales bacterium
GAACAAGGTGTTTTTACTTGATACAGAGAATACGAGTTATGGTATTGCTATAGTGGATGACCGTTATATCGAACATCTCTACTATGGCAGAAGGCTTGAGGACACTGATATCCGTTATCTGCTGCGCGAAGATGAGGCGCCGTTTACGCCCTCGGTAAATAAGAGAGAAACAGGTGCATTTCTGGATTTTGCTCCTATGGAATATCCGGAGACAGGAATGGGGGATTACAGGGAAAGTGCACTGAGTGTCAGGAGCATGCAGGGGCACAGGGCAAGTGAACTGTGTTATGAAGGCTACGAGATTGTGGCGGGCAAACCGGCGCTTGAGGGACTTCCTGCTACCTGGGGAAAAGATTCGGGGTGCAGTACTCTTAAGATTTTCTGCAGGGACAGTCCGCTCGGTATGAAAGTTACGCTGATGTATTCTGTCTTCGAGGGATCCGATGCGCTGACCCGCTCTGTGATTATTGAGAACGAAGGGGAAGAACCGGTCTATATAGAAAAGGTTCTTTCTGCATGTCTGGATATGGATGACAGGAACTTTGAGGTGGTCAGCCTGGCCGGTTCCTGGGCAAGGGAGCGTCACATCCAGAGACTGCCGCTCGGTTATGGCAGACAGAATGTGGCTTCCTTTAAAGGGGAGTCCAGTCATCAGGAGCATCCGTTCATGGCACTTGTGACGCCGGGGACTACGCAGGATTCCGGTGAAGTATATGCAATGAACTTTGTATATTCAGGGAACTTTATCGCGCAGGCGGAGAAGAGCCAGTTTGATTCCGTGCGGATGACCATGGGAATACACCCGGAAGGGTTTACGTGGAAACTGGAACCGGGGGAAAAGTTCACAGCTCCGGAAGTGGTGATGGTCTATTCTGCGGAAGGTCTCGGAAAAATGACGCGGACATTCCATGACCTGTACAGAGAGCATCTGATAAGAAGCCCTTACCTCCACGAGAAGCGCCCGATCCTGATCAACAATTGGGAAGCAACGTATTTTGATTTTGATGAGAAGAAACTCCTCGAGATCGCGAAAGACGCCTCGGAACTCGGAATAGAGATGCTCGTCATGGATGACGGATGGTTTGGCAAGAGGAGTTTTGACGACAGCTCTCTGGGCGACTGGTATGTCAATGAGGAGAAGATCGGGGGCGGCCTGCATGAACTGGTGGAAAATGTAAAGAGATTAGGCATGAAGTTCGGCATCTGGATCGAACCGGAGATGATTTCGCCGGAGTCGGAACTGTACAGGAAGCATCCGGACTGGGCGATCCAGATTCCAGGCAGGGAGATCACACAGAGCCGTGCCCAGTATGTGCTTGATTTCTCACGGGAAGAAGTGGTGGACGGCGTCTACGAGATGATCGCTGAAGTCTTAAGGAGTGCGGATATTTCCTATGTGAAATGGGATATGAACCGTCAGTTATGCACGCTTGGAGGTTATGCTCTCCCTGCGGACCGTCAGGGAGAACTGTCCCACAGGTACATGCTTGGAGTGTACCGGATGCAGGAACGGCTGATCACGGATTTCCCGCATATCCTTCTGGAAAACTGTTCCGGAGGAGGCGCGCGCTTTGATGCGGGTATGCTCTATTACAGCCCGCAGATCTGGTGTTCGGACGATACGGATGCCATTGAGCGTCTGGCGATCCAGGAGGGAACAGCACTTATTTATCCCGTATCCGCGATGGGGGCGCATGTCAGCGTGTGCCCGAATCATACGGTGGGAAGGACAACTCCGTTTGAGACGAGAGGAGATGTGGCTCTCCTAGGGACGTTCGGGTATGAACTGGATATTACAAAACTTTCAGTGGAAGAGAAAGAACAGGTGAAAGTGCAGGTCGGGAAGTACCATAAGTACAATGACCTGATCCGTGAAGGAGATTACTACCGTCTGGAATCGGCGGCGGACAACGGATATTATGACAGCTGGATGATCGTGGAGAAAGATAAGAGCAGAGCTCTGCTGTTCTGTGTGCAGGTACTGGCG
>DYCJ01000217.1:1997-4217 GCA_019418195.1 Clostridiales bacterium
TGTAAGGCTTGCGGGTCTGGTCCCTGAGAGACGTTATACAGTTGAGGGAAAAGTATATGCCGGAAGTACATTGATGCAGGCGGGGGTACGCGTTCCGTCCGAGTCCGGAGATTTTAAGAGCAGACTGATCGAGATTGCAGAAGTATAGCGCATGAAGCTGTCGCAGTACAGCAGTAACGGGAAGAAGAGGTGGAAGATATGGGCCAGAAGAAGAAAGTAAAGCTCGAAGATATCGCGGAAAAGCTTGGCGTGAGTATTGTCACCGTATCCAATGCCCTGAAAGGGAAAAAAGGCGTCAGCGAAGAGATGCGGGAGAAGATCACTCGGACAGCTGAGGAGATGAGGTATCATAGCACGCCGCGGGAGAAAAAGGCTCACAATTCTTATATCATAGGTGTGACCGTGGCTGAGAAGTATGTTAAGGAATTCCCTTCTTTCTATATGGATATTTATCAGAGAATTGCAGGAGAAGCGGTGAAAAGAGGGCATCTTACGGTACTGGAGGTGGTTACTCCTGAAAAGGAGGAGTTAGAGAAACCTTTTGAGCCGTTTTTAGAGCAGAAGACAGCGGGGCTGATTCTGATCGGAGAGTTGAAAAAAGATTATATTCAGGCAATCCGGAAAAATTATGATATCCCTGTTGTCTGTGTGGATTATTACGATATTTATGAAGATCTGGATTATATTGTGACGGACGGATTCGGCGGAATGGCTCAGATGACGGAACTGCTTCTGGAACAGGGATATGAAGATCTTATGTTTGTTGGTACGCCGACTGCTACAAAAAATATTACGGACCGGTATCTTGGATATTGTAAGGCACTTGAGAGAGCCGGCATTAAAGATGCGCAGGAACGGATTCTGCCGGACAGAGATTTCCGGAACGGCGATTATCGTATAGATATTGTTCTTCCTGAAAAGCTTCCTGAGGCTTTTGTCTGCAATTGCGATAAAACAGCAGGTATATTGATCGGAAAACTGGCTGAACGTGGAATACGTGTACCGGAAGATATTTCGGTTGTGGGATTTGATGATTATAAAGCGCAGCTTTCAGGAAATCTGAAGCTGACAACGTATGAGAATGATGAAAAGGTGATTGCCCAGATCAGTATTAATACACTTCTGCGAAGAATTGAAGGAGGACGACGCGTTCAGGGAGTGCGGATAGTTGAAGGCAGCGTGGTCGAAGGAAATACTGTGCGAGGGAGGTCAGTGTAACGTGTCAGATGTAAAGATGAAAGATATCGCAGCAGCAGTCGGGGTCAGTGTGGTTTCTGTATCAAACGCTCTGGCGGGAAGAAAAGGTGTGAGCGATGATGTCAGGCTGCGGGTTGAGAAAGCGGCAAAAGAACTCGGATACGATTTAAAAAAAAATGACAGGTATTCTCAGGGAACGGTTATTGGAGTGCTTGCCCCTGAAAAGTATATCACAGTAGGCCAGTCTTTCTACTGGGCGTTATATCAGCGTGTAGCGTATGAGGCGGCGAAGTCCCAGAGCATTACTATGTTGGAGATATTAACGTTTTCGATGGAGGAAAAGGAAGAGTTACCTAAACTGCTGAGGGAAAAAACAATCGGCGGTCTGATCATTATCGGATGGCTGTCGGATTCGTATGTTAAGAAGATTCTGGCATCGGCCGATGTCCCGACGGTGCTGATGGACTTTCAGGTGAAAGGAATCCGGTGTGATGCGGTGATGTCAAGCAATTATGTAGGAATGTACAAGATGACAAGATATCTTTTGGAAAAAGGTCATCGTGATATTGCTTTTGTCGGAAACGTGAAAGCAAACGATAATATTCTGGACCGATATTACGGATACCGCAAGGCGCTGATGGAAGCCGGAATCAGGGAGCGGAAAGAGTGGCTGCTCGAGGACAGGGATCTGGAGAAAGGCCTTGCGGCAGTAAAAGTGCCGGAGAATATGCCGACTGCGTTTGCGTGTAACAGTGACTGGGCGGCAGGACTGCTGTTTAATGAACTGTCAAAACGCGGGTATCGCGTGCCTCAGGATATTTCTATAGTGGGTTACGATAATTATCTGTATGGCAACAGTTTTGCAGAACGGCTGACCACATACAACGTGGATATGAAACAGATGGCGTATCAGGCGGTTAAACTACTGAAAGGTAAAATACGGGGAGACGAAAAGCACTGGGGAACCAGATATGTGGACAGTGTGATTGTGGAGCGGCAAAGTGTAAAAACACTGGTTTAGAG
>DYCJ01000218.1 GCA_019418195.1 Clostridiales bacterium
TCCCATGTGCTGGGGTTCCGTCTGGAGACAAACCTGAGGAAACGAGGGATCGACGGGCTTGCAGGTGCGAGCTTCCGTTTCTTTGACCTGAATTCCAGTGGCAGGATCCGTAAGATCATTGACGATAATGCATCACAGACACATTCGATCGTGGCGCATCTTCTGCCGGATATCGCCAATGCCCTGGCGAAGCCGTTTCTGCTTCTGATCGTGGGCTTTATCGTCAGCCTGCGGGTTGGGATCTGTCTGACGATCCTGACAGTGGCGGCAGTCCTGCTTTATGCCGGCATGTCCGGTGAGACACAGTTTATGAAATATTATCAGCAGGCGCTGGAACGCCTGAGCGCGGAATCTGTGGAATATGTCCGCGGTATCCAGGTTGTAAAGATCTTTAATGCGGATGCACGTTCGTTTAAAGCTTTGTACGAGGCAATCAGGGATTACGCGAAATTTGCCCTGAATTACTCTATGAGCTGCAAAGTGCCGTGGGTGCTGCTCCAATGGTTCATGTTTGCAATCACTGCAATCCTCGTCCCGTTTATTTTCCTGCTTCCGGGGATATTTACTCACGGTCCGGAGACGGCGCTGGAACTTCTGATGCTGATGCTCTTGTCCGGCGTGATGTTCTCTACGATCATGAAAGTCATGTATGTGGTCATGTATTCTTTTAACGGAGGCATGGCGGTAGATAAACTGGAGAATATGTACGAGGAAATGCATAAAGACACGCTGCAGCACGGTACCCGTGAGTCTTTCCCGAACTATGATATCGAATTTGACCATGTGACGTTCGGATACGGGGAGAAGCCGGTACTTAAGGACGTCAGCTTTACTTTAAAGCAGAACCGCAGCTATGCTCTGGTGGGAGCAAGCGGCAGCGGAAAATCTACGATCGCCAAGCTGATCTCCGGATTTTACAAAGTGGATAAGGGCGCCATCAAGATCGGCAGCCATCCGCTGGGAGAATACAGCGAAAATGCGCTATTGGAAAATATCGCATTTGTATTTCAGGATGTAAAGCTGTTTAAAACAACCCTGTATGAAAATGTAGCTCTTGCCGACAGGAACGCCGGACGGGAGAAGGTGATGGAGGCGTTCAGAAGAGCCGGGTGTGAGAGTATACTGGATAAGTTTAAGGATCGGGAAAATACGATGATCGGATCAAAAGGTGTCTATCTGTCCGGCGGTGAAAAACAGCGCATCGGAATTGCAAGAGCCATTCTGAAAGACGCAAAGATCGTTATCATGGACGAGGCAAGCGCTGCCGTAGATCCGGAAAACGAGCATGAACTGCAGAAAGCCTTTGCAGAGCTTATGAAAGATAAGACGGTCATCATGATCGCCCATCGCCTGACCAGCGTCCGCAATGTGGATGAGATTCTTGTTATTGAGGACGGCAAGGTGATCGAACGCGGAAACGATAAGGAACTGATGGCAGAAGATTCGCGTTACAGATTCTTCCAGGAACTGTATGCGCAGGCAAATGAATGGAGGGTGAGGGAACATGCGTAAATGGCTGGAAAGACGGTTTGCACTGACGCCGCAGGGGGCAGGGGATACGATGAAAGCGATCCTGGCGTCATTTCTTGTCTCGCTGTCTGCCTATGCACCGGCGTGTCTGCTCCTGCTTGTGATCGATGATTTTGTCCTTGGCCACCACCGGCCGGCGGCATTCTATATTGTTTTGGCCATAGTGATCCTTGTGGTGATCCTGATACTCATGTTTATCGAATATGACAGCATGTACAACACCACATACCGGGAGAGCGCAAACTTGAGGATCGAGATCGCGGACCGGCTGAACCGGCTGCCGCTTTCGTATTTTTCCAGACATGATATGTCGGATCTGACACAGACGATCATGTCGGATGTGGAAGCCATCGAGCACGCCATGAGTCATTCGATCCCGAAATTTGTTGCGTTTTTCTTTTACTTTCCTCTTCTGGCTGTCATGCTGACCGGCTATAACTGGAAGCTGGGACTGATCGTCATCGTTCCGATCGTTTTGGGCTACGGCCTGATCGCGCTGTCGAAACGGGTGCAGATCCGGATGAATAAAAAGTACTATCTCCAGCTCCGGAAGAATTCCGAGAGCTTTCAGGAAGCAATCGAAAATGCCCAGGAGATCCGGAGTTTCGGCCTGAATAAGACACTGCGTTCCGGACTCAACGCCCAGATGGAAGAGAGTGAGAAGCTCCATCTTCTCAGTGAGATCACCTCGGCAATCCCGCTCCTCTTATCGAATATTGTGATGCAGCTGTCTCTGGCACTGGTGATCATTGTCGGTATCAATATGATGATAAACGGCGAGATAAGCATTCTGGTCCTGATAGCGTATATCATCGCAGCACTGAAGATCAAGGAGGCAGTGGATACGATCAGTGAAAATGTATCGGAACTGTACTATCTGGACGCGCGTATTGAGCGGATCAATGATATCCGCAGCGCAGAAGTGCAGGAGGGTCAGGACACAGAGATCAGCAGCTGCGATATCTCCCTGCAGGATGTTACCTTTGCCTACAATGAAGACACACCTGTGTTAAACGGCGTGACATTTGAGGCAAAGCAGGATGAGGTGACAGCGCTTGTCGGCGTCAGCGGCTGCGGTAAGACGAGTATTCTGAGGCTGATCTCCCGTCTGTACGACTATGACGGCGGAACGATTACGATCGATGGAAAAGATATACAAGGAATATCTACGAATTCTCTGTTTAAAAAAGTCTCTATCGTATTTCAGGATGTGACCCTGTTTAACACATCTGTAATGGAGAATATCCGGCTGGGTGATAAGAATGCGTCGGATGCACAGGTCATGGAGGCGGCACGACTTGCCGGCTGCGATGAGTTTATCTCAAAGCTTCCGGAAGGTTATGACACGAAGATCGGGGAGAACGGTATTACCCTGTCGGGCGGCGAGCGTCAGAGGCTGTCGATCGCCAGAGCGTTTCTGAAGGATGCCCCGATCGTGATCCTGGATGAGATCGCGGCCGCACTGGACGTGGAGAATGAAAAGAAGATCCAGGACAGCTTAAACCAGCTGATCGCGGGAAAGACTGTCATCATTATTTCGCACAGACTGAAGTCAGTGGAGCATGTGAATAAGATTGTGGTGATCGATACCGGAAAGGTCGAGGCGTCCGGCACCCATGAGGAACTGCTGGATACCTCCCCGACCTATCAGAAACTTGTGAAAAATGCGACACTGGCGGAACAATTTATGTACTGATATTTAAATAAAAAGAATCTGGACAGAAAAGGTGCCTTGCTGCTTGAAGGCGCCTTTTTTGTGGTTTTGTAAATTTCTTGACTTATGGAGATCACTGTTGTAAAAGAATTTGTTGATGCATGTCATCGATGCGGTCCGGGATCTGGGACAGTCAAATAAAACGGTAAAAGTAAGCGATATCAGCGTATATCTGAATGTGACGCGGCCGAGTATCACCAAGCTGGTCAATGAACCTGAAAAAATGGATGTAGTACAGAAGATACCGGACGAGGAAGACGGAAGGGGCATCCGGGTCAGACAGACTTCCGGATGTGTGGAGACACACTGAGGAATGCACCGGAGAGCTTGAAAATAAAAAGAAGATGAACAGTATCAATGTAAAGTTTTGTGAATAAAGTATAAAAAAACTGTGAAATCATACAATTTACCATTGACCATTTTGTGTAATAGTACTAGAATATCGTTTAGTTAACTAACTAATTACAAATACAGAAAGGAGTCTGGCATGCAGTGTGAGGAAAAAGATATACCGGCATTCGGCCTGATGGGTATGTTGATGCACAAGATGATGAACCGTGCGAAGGGGATGTATCAGGAATTTGACCTGAATAAGAGCCAGGCAGGAATCCTGTTTACCCTTCACCGCAGCGATTCTATGTCTCAGAAAGAGCTGGCCGCCCGGCTGAATGTTACACCGCCGTCTATCACTTCTTCCATACAGAAGATGGAGAGAGACGGATATCTGACAAGGCATCCTGATCCGGCTGATCAGCGGGTGATGCGGCTGACACTGACAGAAAAAGGAAAATCCTGTATCAAAGGGGTTTATACAGTGGCAGAGCAGATGGAAGAGCTTATGTTCCGGGGAATGACAAGAGAGGAAATCCTGCTTTTTAAGCGTCTGCTTTTTCAGATCAGGGATAACCTGGATGAGAAATAAATGAAAAGCCTAATCCCCCAGCTATGCTGGGGAGAATGGAGTAAGCAGGA
>DYCJ01000219.1:0-1734 GCA_019418195.1 Clostridiales bacterium
CTATCTGGCAATGCCTTGCAGGGCTGATGTTTTCCGCGAGTTCTTCCCGTACTTTTCCAGAAAAAGACATACTCTCACTCTTTCCTTTTTGTGATCGCATCTTTCCCGATATCCCGGTGCTCGATGCGGACGCCATAATTTTCCTGTTTGTCCAGCTTCTGGTACAGAGCATTTGCAAGAGTTACAGATCTGTGCTTTCCGCCGGTACAGCCGATGGCAATGATAAGCTGATTCTTTCCTTCCAGGATATAATTCGGAATAAGAAAGTCGACCATATCTGTCAGTTTGTCGAGAAATACCTGTGCCTTTTCATTTTCCATGACATAATCCTGGACCTCCGGGTCATTTCCGGTCTTTTCCCTTAATTTGTCAATATAATACGGGTTTGGCAAAAAACGCACATCAAATACAAGATCTGCATCCTGCGGGATACCGTATTTAAATCCAAAAGACATGACCGTAATATACAAATTACAGAAGCTCTCCCCTTTTACGAAAATCTTCTCCAGTTCCAGCTTCAGTTCTCTAGTCAGCATCTTACTCGTGTCTAAAATATAGGTAGCACGCATCTTCAGGAACATGATCTTCTCACGTTCTTTCGCGATCCCTGTATCCACTCTGCCCGAACCGCTCAGCGGGTGCTGTCTCCTCGTCTCCTTATACCTCTTAATGAGCACATCATCCTGAGCATCCAGGAACAGGATTTCATAACTTATCTGCTTTTCATCCATCCCGTCAAGCACTTCCTGGAGCCCGCTGAAATCCTGTCCGCCTCTGACATCGATTCCCAAAGCAATGTTCTTCACCTCTTCTTCCGGCTCACTGAACATCTCTACAAAGCGGGGAAGAAGCGGAATGGGAAGATTATCTACACAGAAGTATCCCATATCCTCCAGCATCTTTAACGCAGTCGTTTTACCTGCACCCGACATTCCCGTCACGATCACCAAACGCATCTGTCAAAACTCTCCTATCCTTTTCACTTCCGGCTCCAGCCTTACGCCCGAGTTTTCCTCAACCCGGCGCACTATCGTCTCCATCAGTTCCGCTACTTCCCGCGCAGTCGCCCCGCCCCTGTTGATCACAAATCCACAGTGCTTCTCCGACACCTGGGCATTTCCCACGCGAAATCCTCTCAGTCCGGCCTCTTCGATCAGCCTGCCCGCGAAATATCCTTCCGGTCTCTTAAATGTGCTTCCTGCACTGCCGAATTCGAGCGGCTGCTTCGATACCCGCTTCTCTTTCAGTTCGTCCATCTTGGCACGGATTTTCTCTTTATCTCCTTTCCTTAAGACAAGCTCCGCCGCCAGAACTACATAATCCATCTTTGAGACAATACTGGTGCGGTATCCCATCTTCATCTCTTCAACAGGAAGTGTCAGCACTTCGCCCCCGGGTGTAAGGACATCAGTACTTTTGAGCACCTGTCTGATCTCACCGCCATATGCGCCTGCATTCATGCGGACCGCGCCTCCCAGCGTGCCCGGAATACCGGAGGCAAACTCGAATCCCTCCAGTCCGGCCTCATATGCCGCAGCAGCTACCTTTGAAAGCAGCGCCCCCGCCTGTGCCCGGATGATCTCTCCATCGGTCTCAATCTCTCTCATATTCTTAAAGACCTGTATGATGACGCCCCGGTACCCTTTGTCGCCCACAAGAAGATTGCTTCCGTTTCCTATTATATAGTATGGTATCGCCTTCTCTGTACACAGTGCCGTAATCTTTCTGATCTCA
>DYCJ01000219.1:1744-4210 GCA_019418195.1 Clostridiales bacterium
CTGCCGGCCCTCCGATGCGAAAAGTCGTATGCCCGGACATCAGCTCGTCTCTCAGAACGTTTTTCTCTCCGGTAATGGAACAAAGATCATTATACAGGTTCATAAATATACTCCATTTCTCAATTCTATGCTTATTTGCCACATTATTATAAGCCATGCTCAAAGCGATGTAAACCATCATTTCTTGCAAATCTGCCAGATCCAGTGTATAATGTAGCAGTATCTCTGAGTTTTTCAGCGTCAGTTCAGACGCACTGTAACAGATAAAGGAGTGAAAAAAATACAGTGGACTCTGGTGACACCTTTCAATTTATCATATTGATCATCCTGCTTATGCTCTCAGCATTTTTCTCATCAAATGAGACTGCGCTCACAACGGTGAACAAGATCCGGCTGCGCTCTCTGGCAGATGACGGGAACAAAAAAGCGGCAATGGTTCTCGATATCACGGAGAATCATACATCCAAGATGCTGAGTGCCATACTGATCGGCAATAATATCGTAAACATCTCTGCATCTTCCCTTTCAGCCACACTTGCATATGCATTCGGCGGATATATGGTCAGCATCGCTACGGCAGTCCTTACAGTCGCGATCCTCGTTTTCGGAGAGATCACGCCGAAAAACTATGCCACCATAAACGCAGAAAAGATATCGATGCGTTATATCCGGATCATCAAATTCTTTATGACGATCATGACTCCGGTAATCTTTATCATCAATCTCTTTTCCCGCGGCATCATGTTCCTTCTGCGGGTGGATCCCGCCGCTGCAAAAAAGGTCATGACCGAGGAAGAGCTCAGGACCATTGTAGATGTAAGCCATGAGAGAGGTGTGATCGAATCTGATGAAAAAGAAATGATCAACAATGTATTCGATCTCGGTGATGCCGATGCAAAAGACATCATGGTCCCGAGGGTACATGTGACTTTTGCCGATGTTAACAGCACATATGATGAGCTCATCGATATCTTTCGTGAAGATAAATTCACCCGCCTGCCTGTCTATGAAGACTCGCAGGACAATATTGTCGGTATAATCAATATGAAAGACCTTCTTCTGTGCAACCGGGATGAATCTTTTAATATCCGTGATATCATGCGCCAGCCGCATTTCACATATGAATACAAGAGCATCTCCGAACTGCTTGTAGAAATGAGGGAATCAACATTTAATATCGCGATCGTACTGGACGAATACGGTGAGATGGCCGGCCTGATCACTCTTGAAGACATCCTTGAGGAAATCGTAGGCGAGATCCATGACGAGTACGATGAGCAGGAAGACCAGTTTTACCAGCTGTCTGACCGTGAATATGTGATCGAGGGCGCTATGAATCTTGATGATGTAAATGAACGGCTGCAGACCGGGTTCTCTTCCGAAGATTATGATTCGCTGGGCGGT
Source organism: Clostridiales bacterium (assembly GCA_019418195.1). Lineage (GTDB taxonomy): Bacteria > Bacillota > Clostridia > Lachnospirales > Lachnospiraceae > Mediterraneibacter. Next base: position 3,149 of record DYCJ01000219.1, read on the forward strand.
TTTATTATCGAACACCTTGACAGGCTGCCCGAATTAAATGATGAAGTCATAACAGAAGACGGTATACGCCTGGTCGTAGAAACTCTGGATAAAAACCGTATCGAGAGCGTACATGTATATCTTCCGGAAAAGACGAAAGACGAAGAAGGCGCTCAGGCGGAGCCCGATGATTCTTCCTCAGGAAGTTCCGATGATGACAGTACTTCCGAAAACATTTCTGACAAAAATACTGCCGAACCGGACAACTCATAATTTATATTGCTTTTTCAAATGGTGACTGCCAAATGACAGTCACCATTTTTCTTTCACTGCATATTCTGTTATAGAGTAAAGCGGAAAAGGAATCAGAACTATGCCTTATACTATTATGCTGGATGCCGGACACGGCGGACGCGATCCCGGCGCGGTATACAACGGACGGCAGGAAAAAGACGACTCGCTTGCCCTTACGCTTGCAGTCGGAGAAATCCTTCAGGAACGCGGAATCGATGTACTTTATACGCGTACAACAGACGTCTACGAATCCCCCTATCAGAAAGCGATGGAGGCAAACGAAGCAGACGCCGATTTTTTCATTTCAATCCATCGCAACTCCAGCCCGGAAGCTAACACCTATTCCGGCGTAGAATCTCTCGTCTACAACAAATCCGGGATCAAACTGGAAATGGCAGAGAACATAAATGAACAGCTCGAGGCTGTGGGATTTGTTAATCTGGGGGTAAAGGAACGCCCCGGGCTCGTTGTCCTCAGGCGCACCCGCATGCCGGCCGTTCTTGTAGAAGTCGGCTTCATTAACTCAGACACAGACAATATGCTCTTCGATGATAACTTTGATGATATCGCACTCGGTATTGCAGAAGGCATCCTTGACACACTCCAGTTGACCGGAGAATCCCCCTCTACCCCCGGCTCTTATACCGTACAGGCCGGTGCTTTCCGCAACGGCGCATATGCCGACCGCCTCCAGCAGGAGCTGCTGGACCAGGACTTTCCCGCTGTAACCAGCCAGAACAACGGATTGTACCGGGTTACCGTAGGCACATATCCCACACTGGATGAAGC
>DYCJ01000022.1:0-4693 GCA_019418195.1 Clostridiales bacterium
GTCTTTCAGGATCCGTATGCATCGCTGAATCCCTGCCTTACCGTGCGCGAAGCGCTGGAGGAGGCATTGAGAGCAGCAGGTACAAGAGCCGTGATGTCGCCGGAAACAGCAGAACATGCCGGGCATCCGGAAAGCCGATCGGCGCACCGCAATCGGGAGAAAGGCAGGATGGAAGAAAAAATCGACAGGATGCTCCGCCTGACCGGGCTTTTGCCGGAAGATGCGGACCGTTATCCGAGGGATTTCTCCGGCGGCCAGCGGCAGCGCATCGGGATTGCCCGCGCCCTGATCGTGGAACCGGAAATCCTTGTCTGTGATGAGGCACTTTCATCACTGGATGCGACCACCCGGGAACAGATATTGGAACTGATCTTCCGGATCCAGAGAAAGATCGGCTTCGCCTGTCTGTTCATTTCCCATGATATACACGTGGTACGCCGGATCAGCGACAGGATCGGTGTCATGTACGGCGGCCGTATCGTGGAGAAGGGAGAGACAAAGAAGATCTGCTCCGATCCGTGGCATCCTTATACAAAGCAGCTGATCGAGGCTGTGCCGGAACCCGATCCTCTCAGGGCGGCGAAGATCAAAGCGGCTCCGCTAAAAGACAGCACAGGCGATGGCAAAGGCATCGATCGATCCGGTTGTCCGTTCGCTGGCAGGTGCGGCTATGCTTTAGAGTGCTGCGGTAAAGAAATTCCCGAAAGCTATTTGTTTGAAGGGCGGGAAGTCTCCTGTTTCCTTTATTCTGAAAGACACAGCGGCAGGAGAAGCAGCGATTATAAGATGACTTCCCAGATTTAGGACAGAAAGATTTCCATGAAACAAGCAGGAGAGACGAACATCATAAGGAGACACGACATGAAGAAAAAACTGACAGCAGCATTACTTACAATGACTCTGGTCTGCACGGGCGCCCTGAGCGGCTGTGTCACGGCAGATCCTTCAGCTGAGGCAGGAGAGAAAGGGATCACGGTTGCCATCAGCAGCGATACGGGGACAATGGACCCGGCAGGTTCCATCGCCCTGACTTATCTGGCCTATTCGGTGAGCGCTCTGGATGAGCTGCTCACGTATGATGAAAACGGTGAGATCGAGTACCGGGCGGCGGAAAGCTACGAGGTGAATGATGATTCCACGGTCTGGACGTTTCATCTGCGGGAGGATGCTCTCTGGTCGGACGGAACCCCTGTGACATCTGCAGATTTCATGAATACTATTACGCGTGCACTGGACCCTGCTTCCGGGAGCGGATATGCTAACTACCTGTTCCCCATTGAGAATGCGGAGGCAATCTATAACGGCGAAGCAGACATGGATTCTCTTGGAGTGGAGACACCGGACGAGCATACGCTTATATTCCGGCTGGCGGAACCGTGCGTCTATTTCCTTGATCTGCTGCGGCTTCCCGTCTATACGCCGTCCTGCTCGGAATATGCAGATTCCGTGGACAGCGGATGGGACAGGGATCCGGAGACGAGCTTGTCCAACGGTCCTTTCTGTCTTACAGAATATGTGCCGGATCAGTATTTTGTTCTTGAGAAGAATGAAAACTACTGGAATGCAGATGCTGTGAAACTGGACACGATCACTTACCGGTTTTTTGACGATACCCAGTCCATGGCAAATGCATATGAGGCAGGAGAGGCAGACGTGGCGACCTCTCTTTCTTCCACGGTAATGGAAGCGTATGAAGGAACCGATGATCTGTTTGTGACCGATCAGATCGCCACACGGTATATTTACATGAACCTGAATGTGGAGCCCTTGAATGCCGTCCGGGTCAGAGAGGCGATCAGTCTTGCCATCAACCGTGAGGAACTCTGCCAGATTGTTGGAAGTGACACAGTGCCCGCCTACAATCTGGTGGCGAAATATATGAAAGACAAGAATACGGGAGAGTACTTTGTCGATGAGGCAGAGCAGCCTTTTGAGGAAGATGTGGCAAAGGCGCAGGAACTGCTGGCGGAGGCAGGATATCCGAATGGAGAGGGATTCCCGGAGCTTACGTACAACTATCCGACTCTGGAGATGGATTCCGATACAGCTCAGGTGATCCAGGAACAGCTGAAGGAGAACTTGAACATTACGATCAATCTTGAAGCGCAGGAACTTCAGGCAAACTATTCCACAAGATATGCGGGAGACTTCGACTTATGCCGCATGAACTGGACGGCGGATTTTGCAGATCCGTATACTTATCTGTCCATGCTGCTGTCCAACAGCACATATAACTGCAGCGGCATCAACGACACGGAATATGATTCCATAGTCGCGGCGTCAAATTCTGAGTCGGATCCGGCAAAACGCTCGGAACTTCTCCATCAGGCAGAGCAGCTTGCAGTGGGAGAGCAGTTCTATATCATCCCGCTGTTTGCCATGAAGAGTGTAAACCTTGTAAATCCGGATATCACCGGCATCCGGCAGATCCCGGCAAGCGGGGCGCTGGAATACCGGTATGCTGATATCAATATCTGAGCGGACTCTGATGGGAAATTCTCCATCAGATGACGGAATTATTGCAGTATAGCAGCGGAGATAATAGGAATGGATGATAAATCAATCGCAAATATGGCCGTACTTGCCGGAGAGATCATGCTGCGAAGCGGGGCAGAGACTTACCGGGTGGAGGATACGATCAAACATATCCTTGATACTGCAGGTGTATCACGCGCCGGAAGTTCCTCTGAGAACAGAACTGACAGAACGGAGCAGGAGGGTCCGGTGCGGACGGAGTCACTTGTTATGCTGACGGGTATTATTGTTACGATTGAAAGACCCGGACAGGAGGCGGTCACTGTCATGCGCAGAGTGCATGACAGAGGAACAAATATGCACCGCATTGTAGAGGTAAATGAAATCTCGCGGAAATATTGTGCCAGGGAGCTGTCAGCAGAAGAGACATGGGAAAAACTGAAAAGCATAAAAGGCAGACAATACACTGTGTGGATGTATAATATTGCCACTGTGCTTGTACCGGCCGGGTTTGCCCCGCTGTTTGGCGGCGGTCCCGGGGAAATTCCTGCCGCTGCGGCTGTGGGGATCCTGCTGGCAGTTATAATGACGATAGGAAAAAGGCTGCGGATCAGCAGTTTCATCCTGAACATGATCTGCGCGGGCGGAGTCGCGGCAGCAGCGATGGCACTTAAAGCGTGGAACCCTGCTTTAAATATGGACACGGTCATCATCAGCGGCATCATGACACTCGTGCCGGGAGTGGCGATCACCAATGCTATACGGGATACTCTCCGGGGAGATTATATTTCCGGAGGAGCGAGGGCATTGGAAGCATTCGTGACAGCAGCTGCAGTGGCTATCGGAGCCGGCGTCGGGATCGCAGCGATGAATGTATTCTGGCGGGGAGGTGGCCTGCTATGATGGAACTTTTTCTTGTGACAGTGGGCTGCTTTATCGCTGTTACAGGCTTTGCAGTACTTGTAGAGACACCGAAGAAATATATCCTGCAGGCAGCAGTCGCGGGTGCAGGCGGAGGATGGGTCTACTTTTTCAGCATACAGCGGGGAATGGACGTGGTGGCAGCCAGCTTTCTTTCTGCTCTTGTCATATCCCTGCTGGCGCATACATTTGCGAGGATCTTTAAAGCGCCGGTCACTGTGTTCCTGATCGCTGGTATCCTGCCGACTGTACCCGGAGCGGGCATGTACCGGACCGTCTATTATATAATAACAGACAACAGAGCGCAGTCCTCTTATTATCTGATGCAGACGCTGGAAATCGCAGGGGTGATCGCCCTTGCTATATTTATTGTGGACTCTCTTTTCAGGATACGTCTGCGGAAATATAGGAAACCGGCAGGAGAAAGTGCAGGTGAGGGACAGAGATGATGGAACTGGTCACAGGAGGAAGCGGCAGCGGAAAATCTGCTTATGCGGAGTCAGTGATCTGCGGAAAACACAGACTGTTGTGCGAGACAACAGAAAACGCTCCTCTTTACTATATAGCTGATATGATTCCCTATGGACGGGAGACAGAGAAGAAGATAAAAGCCCACCGGAAAATGCGCGCAGGCAAAGGTTTTATGACACTTGAGTGGTATGTGGATCTGCCGGGAAAGCTTTCGGCCCCGGATTCGCCGGAACTGAAAGGATCCTGCGTTCTGCTGGAGTGTGTGTCCAATCTTACGGCAAATGAAATGTACGAACCTGGCGGCGCACAAAACACAGGCGGAGATACACCGGAGAGTGTTATTAAGGGCGTGAGGATGCTGAAAGACCAGTGTGCACATCTTGTTGTGGTGACGAATGATGTGTTCCGGGAATCCGTACCGGATTCGGAAGAGATGACGGCATACAAGGACAATCTGGGAATGATCAACCGTGCTTTAGCTGAGATGGCGGATCAGGTGACAGAAGTGGTGTTCGGCGTGCCGGTCTGCATAAAATCTGGTTCGGATATGGCGGACGGAACAGGGAAACAGATGAAAGGTATCAGCGCGGCGGAAGACAAATCGGAAGAAGTCTCCGAAAAGAAAGGACGGCACGGTATGAAATTTATTACAGGCGGTGCATATCAGGGAAAACTTGAATATGCAAAGAAATTGTATCCGGGCACAGAATGGACGGACGGAGCCGGATGCTCTCTCCGGGAGATCCTGTCCTGCGGGGCTGTGGATCATTTCCATCTTTTTGTGAGAAGATGGCTTCAGGAGGGAAAGACACCGCAGGAGCTGATC